>NZ_ML014752.1:166112-256467 GCF_003675875.1 Halostella limicola
CACCACCTCCGGCGGCGGGGCGCGCGGGGCGGGTCCCCCGGGGCGCGCCGGGGGGCCCCCCACGGCCTTTTTGCCGCGAGCGGTTCGCCCGCTCTGCGGGCGAACCCGAGTGGGAAAAAGGTCGTTTCAGTAGTGCCAGGGGTAGTCGTCGAAGTCGGGGTCGCGGTCCTCGACGAAGGCGTCGCGGCCCTCCTGAGCCTCGTCGGTCATGTAGCCGAGGCGGGTGGCCTCGCCGGCGAAGACCTGCTGGCCGACCATGCCGTCGTCGGTCGCGTTGAAGCCGTACTTCAGCATGCGGACCGCCGTGGGGCTCTTGCCGTTGATCTCGTCGGCCCACTCCAGCGCCACGTCCTCGAGTTCCTCGTGCGGGACGGCCTCGTTGACCATTCCCATGTCGGCGGCCTCCTCGGCGTCGTAGTTCTTCCCGAGGAAGAACACCTCGCGGGCCTTCTTCTGGCCGACCTGCTTCGCGAGGTAGGCGGAGCCGAAGCCGGCGTCGTAGCTGGCGACGTCGGGGTCGGTCTGCTTGAAGACGGCGTGGTCCGCGCTGGCGAGGGTGAGGTCGCAGACGACGTGGAGGCTGTGGCCGCCGCCGACGGCCCATCCCGGCACGACGGCGATGACGGGCTTCGGCATGAAGCGGATCTGGCGCTGCACTTCGAGGATGTGGAGGCGACCCGTCTCGGACGCCTGTTCCTCGTCGCCCTCGTACTGATAGCCGTCCTCCCCGCGGATGGTCTGGTCGCCGCCGGAGCAGAAGGCCCAGCCGCCGTCCTTGGGCGAGGGGCCGTTGCCGGTCAGCAGGACGCAGCCCACGTCCGTCTGGCGCTTGGCGTGGTCGAGCGCGCGGGACAGTTCGTCGACGGTGCCGGGCCGGAAGGCGTTGCGCACTTCCGGCCGGTCGAAGGCGATGCGGACCGCGCCGACGTCCGCCGCGCGGTGGTAGGTGATGTCCTCGAAGTCGAACGCGTCGACTCGCTCCCAGCGCTCCTCGTCGATGAGTTCCGAGACCATCGTTGCCCGAACTCCGGACGGGAGGGAGAAATAGATTCCCGTCCGCGGACTCGAGACGCTTTTGTCACTGTGCCGATAACGGCCGCAGTACCCGGTCCCCGCATGGCAGACACGTACTACGACGTCCTCGGCGTTCCCCCCGACGCCGACCAGGACGCGGTCCGCGCGGCCTACCGCGAGAAGGTCAAGGAGACCCACCCAGACGTGAGCGACGACCCGGACGCAAGCGAGCGGTTCAAGCGGGTCACCCGCGCCGAGGAGGTGCTGGGCGACGAGGACGAACGGGCGCGGTACGACCGACTGGGTCACGACGCGTACGTCGACCGCGTGAGCGGTCGGAACGCCGCCGGGTCGGAGCGGTCGCCGTGGACGACGGACGAGCGCCGCGACCCGAGCGAGGCGGCGCGCCAGCACGTCTCCGGGGACGACGGCGGCGCGGCGGGAAGCGGGCGAACCAGCCGCGATCGAACGAGTGCAGACGACTGGGGGAGCGACGGCGTCGAGTGGGGGCGCGACGGCAAGTGGGGACGCGACCGCGACGAACGGGAGAGCACCGCGGCGCGGGACGGGACCGGCCGGTCGCGGGCGCAGCGACGCCAGGAGTTCTACCGCGACCGGACCGGCCGGGAGGAGACGAGCTACGCGGTCCACGGCTGGGACGACGAGGGGGGCGCCGACGGCCGCGACGCGGGCGTCCCGCTGACCCAGCAACACCTCATGTTCCTCGCCGGGATGGTGTTTCTCTACCCGGTGCTCGCTTTCTTCTCGGTGACGCCGGCGTTCCCGCTCGTCCTCCGTCTGGTCGTCGGGCTCTGCACGCTGCTCATCACCGGCTACCTGCTGACGATCCCGCCGATCGGGACGGCGATCTTCGGCGTCTGGAGCGTGCTGTCACCGATAGCGGTCCTCCTGCTCCCGGTCGACCCGCTCTCGCTGCCGGCGCTGTTCGCGCTCGGCGTCTGCTGGGTGCCGTTCGGCTACTCGCTGGTCGTGGCGCGGGCGCTGCGGGGGTGACGGACTCCGCCGCTCAGTCCCCGAGCGCGTCGACGACCGCGCCCTGGATCGCCTCGCGCTCGCGGTGGCTCCGCTCGGCGTCGAACGGTACCTCGATCACCTGCGTCCCGTCGCTCGACAGCGAGGCGCGGTACGTCTCGCGGAAGGCGTCGCGGTCGCGGACGCGGGTGAACTCCAGTCCGTAGAGGTCGGCCGCGGGCGCGAAGTCGAGGCCGTGGGGCGTCTTGAACTGCTCCGTGAACGGCGGGTCGAAGTCCTCGACGGGGAGCATGTGGAAGATGCCGCCGCCGTCGTTGTTGACGACGACTATCGTCGCGTCGACGCCGCAGCGCCCGACCGCGAGCAGGCCGTTCATGTCGTGGTAGAACGCGAGGTCGCCGGTGACGAGGACGAGCGGGTCCTCGGTCGCGCTGCCCGCGCCGAGCGCGGTGCTGACGATGCCGTCGATGCCGCTCGCGCCGCGGTTGCCGAGCAAGATGAGGTCGGCCGCCCGGGGCGCGCCGAAGCGGTCGAGGTCGCGGACGGGCATGCTGTTCGAGACGAACAGGGTCGCGGGATCGGGCGCGGCCTCGACGACCGTCGCGAGCACGTCACCCTCGAACCGCCGCTCCTCGCGGGCGTCGGCGACGTGCGACCAGTACCGGTCCTCGACCGCCGCGAACCGGTCGCGCCACGCGGGGTCGGCGGACGAGTCGATCCGGTCGGATAGGCGCGCGAGCAGACGTTCCGGGTCGGCGACGACGAGGTCCGACGCCGCGAACTCGGCCTCGCGCCAGCCGCCCGCGGGGTCGACCACCAGCTGTCGCGCGCCGGTCCGGGCGAGGTACTTCCGGAGGGGTTTCGAAGTGGGCGACGCGCCGAACCGGACGACGAGGTCCGGATCCGGCCAGTCGGCGGTCACCCGTTCGGTCAGGAACGCGTCGTAGCCGCCGACGACCGGCGCGTCCGCGACGTGCGGACCGTACCGGACGCCGGAGAGCGGGTCCGCGAGGAGGGGGAACCCCGTCGACTCGGCGAACGCCGCCACGACGCTCGGGTCGGGTGCGGCGCCGTCGGCCGGGCCTGCGACGACGAGGCCGTGGTCGGCTGCCTCGACCGCGTCCGCGACGTCCGCGAGGCGGTCGTCGCCGAGCGTCGGCGTCCCGGCCGTCGTTCGGACGTGCGGGCGCTCGGACGCGGTCGTCCGGCGCTCCTCGTTCTCGGTCCCCTCCGGCGGTTCCAGCCGCTTTCGGAAGGGGCAGTTGAGGTGGACGGGGCCGGCGGGTGTACCGGTCGCCTCGGCGAGCGCGCGCGCCGCCGTCGTCCGGAGCGAGCGCAGGGTCCGCCCCTCGGCGCGCGGTTCCGGGAGGTCCGCGTACCAGCGGACGGCGTCGCCGTACAACTTCTCCTGGTCGACGGTCTGGTTGGCTCCGCTGTCGCGCAGTTCCGGCGGCCGGTCCGCGGTCAGCAGGAGGAGGGGCACTCGCGCCTGCGTCGCCTCGATCACGGCGGGGTGGAAGTTCGCGGCGGCGGTGCCGGAGGTGCAGACGAGCGGCGTCACCTCGCCGGTGCGCCGGGCGCGGCCGAGGGCGAAGTACGCCGCGGAGCGCTCGTCGAGGTGCGAGTACACCGTCACGTCCTCGTTACGCGCGAACGCCATCGTCAGCGGCGTCGACCGACTGCCCGGCGAGACGCAGGCCGCGCTCACGCCGCCCGCGGCGAGTTCCGCGACGAGCGCGTCGGCCCACGCCTCGTTGTGGTCTGCGGCGTCCATCACTCCAGGGTGTCGAGCATCGGTCGGTACTTCAACTGGACCTCGTCCCACTCGCGGTCGGCGTCGCTGTCGGCGACGATGCCCGCGCCCGCGAACAGCGTCGCGTCGGTCCCGCTCGCCACCGCCGAGCGGATGGCGACCGCGAAGGTGCCGTTGCCCGCCGCGTCGAACCAGCCGACCGGGGCGGCGTACCACCCGCGGTCGAACGTCTCCGTCTCGCGGATGGTCCGCCACGC
This sequence comes from Halostella limicola, assembly GCF_003675875.1. Classification (NCBI taxonomy): domain Archaea; kingdom Methanobacteriati; phylum Methanobacteriota; class Halobacteria; order Halobacteriales; family Natronoarchaeaceae; genus Halostella; species Halostella limicola. The sequence goes on from NZ_ML014752.1 coordinate 170,130, forward strand.
GAGGTCCGGCGGGAGGCCGCCGACGGCCGGCGTGGGGTGGAGCGCCTCGACGAGGTCGAGCACGTGCTCCACGTCGACCAGTTCGGCCGAGAGCGGCGTCCGGAGGTGCTGGACCGAATCCAGTTTCCGGATCGTCCGCTGGCCCGTGCGGATCGACGCGGCGTACGGCGAGAGCTGCTCGCGGATCGCCTCCACGACGAGCTGGTGCTCGTGAACGTCCTTCTCGCTCTCCAAGAGGTCGCGGGCGAGCCACTCGTCCTCCTCGGGCGTGTCGCCGCGTCCGGTCGAGCCGGCGAGCGCCTCCGTCTCCAGTTCGCGCCCGCTGAGCGAGACGAGCCGCTCCGGCGTCGCGCCGAAGAAGCTGCGACCGCCGTCCCCGGGGTCGACCAGGAACCGGTAGCAGTCGGGGTACGTCGATCTGAGCCGCGCCAGCGCGTCAGGCGTCGAGAGGGGCGATTCGAGCGAGACGCCCAGCGCCTGCGCGAGCACGACCTTCTGCAGGTCGCCGCCGGCGATCCGTTCTAGCGCGTCGTCGACCTGATCGCGCCACTCCGCTTTCGAGGTCGTCGGGCGACGCTCGACGACGCCCGGCGGGTCGGCGGTGGGACCGGGCGCGGGCAGCGCCCGGAGCTCCTCGGTGAGCGAGTCGAGCCGCTCCTCGACGGCGTCGGGGTCGCCGGGGTCGACCGCGGTGACGGTCAGCCAGGCATCCTCGCCGTCGCGCGCGACCTGCACGCGCGGCAGGAAGAAGTAGCCCGCGGGGAAGCCGTCCCACTCGCCGTCGGGGTCGTGGTCGTCGTGAAACGCGAACCCGCCGAACAGCCGCGGTCGGGCGGGGTCGGGCGTCGCTCCGGCGTCGAACGCGGCGAAGAGGTCGTCCGCCGCCTCGCGGACGGCCGCGAACCGGTCCTCGGCCTCGCGGTCGGCGACGAGGGTCGCCGCCGCCTCGCAGCCGACGACGGTCGGCTCGCCCGGCGCGGTCCAGACGGCCCGCGGCGAGTCGAACGCCGACAGCACCGCGCGAAAAGAGACCGCGTCGATCGCGCGGCTCCGCGTCACGAGCGGCGTCTCGCCCGACTCCTCTCTCCACGAGCCGCTGCGCAGCGTCTTCATTACGGTCAACTGAGGAGTGCGTCGCCTTCAGCCTGTCCCCTTCGCTCAGTCCTTGCAGCAGCCGCCGGCCTCCTCGCCGAAATCGACGTCGAGCGGCGCGGAGATGGCCTCGTTGATCGCTTCGAGGCGGGCGTCGAGTTCGTTCTGCGCTTCCAGGTACTCCGACATGACGGGGACCGAGTGGAGCTCCTGCTGCTTGCGCTGGACCTGCTGCAGGTCCTCCTGGGACGCGTCGCCGGTCTGGCGCGCGAGCATGAACTCCTGGCGGACCTGCTCGAACTCCTCGATCTTCTCCTGGGCCTCGTCGGACGCCTCGACCGCCGCCTTCGCCTCCTCGAACGCCTCGTACTCGGGCATCTCAGTGATGGCCTCGCCGAGTTCGCGGCCGAGCGATTCGACGTCCTCGTCGCCGGTGTCTGCGCCCGCGTCGGTCTCGATGCTCATACCCGATACGTGGGACGCGATCGGTTTGAACCTGCCGGAAGCGGCGTGCTCGACGCCGGCGACGGCTCGGCCGTCGGCGGTGGGCGCCACTCGCGACGGCACTCGCGGGCGTCGGTCCGAAACGTCCGCTCGATCACTATCGAAATCCGAGAGATACCGTGACATGGTACTATGTGATTTGGTACCGTTAGTTCGAGAAATTTGATGTTTCAGGGGTTATTAGTGGGAGTATCCGCGGTCTTCTCCGCTGGAGGAATGCAGAATGAATATATACAAATTCAGAAACGTATGGGCGTTTATCGCGCTCGCAGTCGTGTGGGGATCGTCGTTCATCGCGATCAAAGACGGGCTGAACTCGCTGCCGCCGGTGCTGTTCGCCGCGATGCGGTACGACATCGCCGGGCTGTTGGTGCTGGCGTACGCCGCGCACACGGCCGACAGGTGGATGCCGCAGACGCGCGACGAGTGGCGACTGATCGGCATGGGCGGCACGCTGATGATCGGCGTCCACTTCGCGCTGCTGTTCGTGGGACAGCAGTACGTGAGCAGCGCCATCGGGGCGATCATCCTCTCGACGACGCCGGTCGTGACCCCGTTTTTCGCCTACCTGCTGCTCGCGGACGAGACGCTCTCGCCGTCCGGCATCGTCGGGGTCGTCCTCGGCCTGGTCGGCGTCGCGATCATCGCGCAGCCATCGCCGTCCTCGGTCGACGGCCAGCTGATCGGCGTCGGGCTCCTCTTCCTCTCGGCGGCGAGTTTCGCCCTGGGGTCCGTGCTGACGCGGCGGTTCGACGTCGGCCTCTCGACCGTGCCGATGCAGGCCTGGATGATGGTCGTCGGCTCCGCCATCCTGCACCTGATCAGTTTCGGAGCGGGCGAGTCGCCCGCTGACGCCGTCTGGAGCCCGACGGTGGTCGCCGCGCTACTGTACCTGGCGGTCGTCGCCGGCGCGGGCGGGTTCCTGCTCTACTTCGACCTGCTCGACCGCGTCGGGCCGAACGAGGCCAGCCTCGTGAACTACGCCACGCCGGCCGTCGCCGCGGTCGCGGGCTGGCTGGCGCTCGGCGAACAGATAACTGCGTCGACCGTGCTCGGTTTCGGCGTCATCGTCGTCGGGTTCGCCCTCCTGAAGCTGGAGACCATCACCGGCTTCGTCGCGAGCGACCCCGCGGCGGACCGCGACGCGTCGGGCGGCGCGGGCACCGTCGTCGTCGACGGGAACGTCTACCTCAAGGACGCCGAGTAGAACCGTTTCTCGTCTCAGCCGCCCCACGCTCGAAGCGTCGCCGTTAAACGGCCTGGGCGGTTACAGCGTTCTAATGAGCCAGGAGTCTGAGTTCTCCGAGGGAGACCTCCGAAACACGGGAATGAGCCTCAAGCACGACCGGGAGTGGGACTACGAACTCGACCGCATCGTCGACCAGATCGAGGAGAAAGACGCGAAGAAGGTCGGCCTGCAGTTCCCCGAGGGACTGAAGCGCCGCGGCCCGAAGGTCGCCGACGACATCCGCGCGCTCGTCGACGACGACGTCACCGTCATGCTGTCGGGTCAGCCCTGCTACGGCGCCTGCGACCTCGACACCTTCCTGATGAAGCGTACCGACGTGTTCGTCCACTTCGGCCACAGCCCGATGAAGAACACGGACAAGGTGATCTACGTCCCGCTGTTCTCGAACGTCGACGTCTTCCCCATCATGGAGGACGCGCTGGAGGAGCTGCCAGGCGACGAGATCGGGCTCGTCACCACCGCCCAGCACATGAACCAGTTCGAGGACATGAAGGCGTGGCTGGAGGAGCGCGGCTACGAGGTCCACACCCGCCGCGGCGACGACCGCCTCACCCACGAGGGGCAGGTGCTCGGCTGTAACTACGCCTCCGCCGAGGTCGACGCCGACCAGGTGCTGTACGTCGGCGGCGGCAAGTTCCACCCGCTCGGCCTCGCGATGGAGCACCCCGACAAGAAGGTCGTCATCGGCGACCCCGTCAACAACGTCGTCACCGTCGCGGACACCGAGAAGTTCCTGAAGCAGCGCTACGCCTCGGTCCACAAGGCGATGGACGCCGAGAAGTGGGGCGTCATCTACTGCACGAAGATCGGGCAGGGCCGCTGGGAGCAGGCCCAGGAGATCCTCGACGACAACGACGACGCCTACCTCATCACGATGGACGAGGTGACCCCCGACCGCCTGCGGAACTTCGACATGGACGCGTTCGTCAACACCGGCTGCCCCCGGATCACCACCGACGACGGCCCGCAGTTCCACAAGCCGATGCTCACGCCCGGCGAGTACGAGATCGCGGTCGGCAACAAGCCGCTCGACGAGCTCTCCTTCGACACGTTCCACGGCACCTGGTAGCGGCTCTCTCCGCTCTCCGTTCGCTATTCGTCGTACTCCTCGGTCAGCCTGATCCGCCGCTCGTAGCGGTCCGCGGGCAGGTCCAGCGCGTCCGCGAGAAAGGGCAGCGCTAGCTCGGCGCGGGCGGTGCCCGTCGCGCCGCCGAACTTCTCGACGGACAGCACCCCGTTCCGCCGAAGCTCGCCCCACGCGCGCCGCCAGTTCTTCCGGAAGATCAGGTCGGACCGGTCGTTCTCGAAGACGATCGCCTCCCGATCCGCGTCGTAGGCGAGTTCGCGCCTGCCGCCGCGGCCGAAGGGGCGCACGAACTGCGCCTCCTCCGCGTGGCCCGTGAGCTCCGGCCAGACCTCCTCGAACTCGGTCATGGGGATCGGTAGGGCGAGGCGGCGCTTGAGTCCCGGGGGCCAGGCCCTCGCCGTCCCGTCAGGCGTCGTTTTCGAACACCAGACAGTACGAGTGATCGAAGCCGTAGCCGTAGTTGCCCTCCCGGTCGGGGTAGCCGTCGCCCTCCCACGCCACGACGACCTCGCCGTCCAAGCGGAACGTCTCGGCGACGCGGTCCGCGACGTCCCAGGCGAGCGTCGTCACGTGGCCGTCGTGACGCAGGTTTACGATATCGACGACGACCGTCGCTCCCGGCGCGAGCACGCCCCGCAGTCGCTCGAACGCCCGTTCCACGTCGCCCAGATAGTCCTCGTAGGTGCTCTCGCCTGCGTAGTTCTCGAAGGGGTTGCGTTCCATCCCCTCGACCATGAACGGCGGCGAGGTGAACAGGAGGTCGCAGTCCGGGAAGGCGCCCGGATCAAACGCCAGTACGTCGCCGTGCCGGACGTTTTCCGGTGTGTCGAGTCGGTCGCGGACGTGTTCGACGCGGTCCGGTTCGTACTCGATGCCGTACGGCACCCGATCCAGTCGCTCCGCGGCGAAGAGCGTAGTCCCGAATCCCGCGAACGGGTCGAACACGCGGTCGCCGGGATCGGTGTACTCCTCCAGAAAGCGCTCGACGAGGACGTCCGGCGTGCGCACCTCGTCGGGATAGCCCGGCGGGAGTTCGTCGCGGTGACCGTACTCCAGCGATAGATGAGTGTTCATGCGATCAGAGCACAGGCACGCGGCAAGTGCTTTGGGACGGTGTGAGAGCGGGTTCCAATAACCGCACACTCCAACAACCGTATATCCCAACCCACTGCATACCCCAGCTAACTGCATACCCAACTAACTGCATGGCCGACACGAGCGCGGTCGTCGACGAGGACGACCGCGCTCGCGTGCGGGGGAGGGCAGGCGCTCGGAGCGTCCCCTCGCGACCGCGAGGGGTCACGCAAACTGACAGTCCTGGTGGACATAGAAAGGGCGAGGCGCGACCGCCAGGGAGCGCCGAGGGGTTTCTGGGGGAAGAGTCATGGTGGTGCACTCTATAAGCCCTCGTTAATGACCGATAGCACCGACCCGGAGAACAGACTCTTCGACTGGTACAGGACCTACATCGGGGAACCCGACGCGCGGACGGACGTCTACCTCGGTTTCGGCCTCTTCTTCGGGGGGATCGCGCTGGGCGTGCTCGCGCTCGTGCTGTTCTTCTGGGGGAGCCTGGCCGAACCGCGGACCGACCCCTACTTCGCGCGGATCGGCCCGGCCTACACCCTCGGGATGCTCTCGCTCCCGATGGCCATGATCGGTATCGTGACCCTGCTGCCGGTAGAGAAGAAAGCGCACTACGCCGCGGCCGCGGGCGGCGTCGTCAACCTCGCCGCGGTCGTCTGGTTCAACGTCGCGTACCCCGCCGACTGGAACGGCTACGGCGCGGACCAGACGATGGAGGTCGTCTCCGTCTACGCGATTGGCCTGACCGTCGTCGTCGGGTCGACCGGCGCGGCGCTGGTCGCCCACCAGTTAGCGCAGGCGACGCCGAACCCCAGCGACATCGAGGCCGCGGACGACGGGGAGGACGAGGAGGAGACGATCTCCGAGGAGCAGATCGAGCAGGACATCGAGAGCGCGATGGAGGGCGTCGACATGTCCTGGGGCGGCGTCGAGAAGCACGAGGGCCGGAAGATCTCCTTCAACACTGACACCGACATCGACGCCTCCGCGTTCGACGTCGAGGCGGAGACGGACCGCTCGACGGGCGTCGACGCGCAGGTACAGGGGCTCCGCCAGATGAAAGGCGGCGACACGAAGACGGCGACCTCCGAGTCGACCGTGGACGACCAGACCGCGAAGCTCAACGAGCTTCGTCAGCAGAAGCGACAGGAGGACGCCGAAGCGGAGACCGCGGACGGATCCGGGCTGCTGGGACGGCTTCGCAGTATGATCGGCCTGAACTGAGATAATCCTACATTATTCCCTGGTAACACTTCTGGAATATATCGAGAAGATTTATTACTGGACGGTGGCGTGTCACACTCATGGCTAAAGGCCTAGACGTCGGCACGATGAACATCCTGTCGGCACAACAAGACGGTAGCGACACGGTATTCGTTCAGCAGCGTAACTCCTTCGTCGAGATCGAGTACTCCGACATGGCGGAGCAGATGCTCTCGCGCAGCGAGGTCCTCCACATCCGGAAGGACGACACGGTGTACGTCGTCGGCGACGACGCCCTCAACTTCGCGAACATCTTCAACCGGGAGACGCGCCGCCCGATGAAGCACGGCATCCTCTCCAGCGACGAGCAGTCGGCCATCCCGATGATGAAGCTCATCATCGAGCAGGTCGTCGGCGAGCCCGACCGCCCCAACGAGAAGCTCTACTTCTCGACGCCCGCGGACCCGATCGACTCCGACCTCTCGACGCTGTATCACCAGAAGACGATCGAGTCGTTCCTCGACGACATGGGCTACGACGCCGAGCCGATCAACGAGGGGATGTCCGTCATCTACTCCGAGCTCGCGGACAACAACTTCACCGGCCTCGGCATCTCCTTCGGCGCGGGCATGACGAACGTCTGTCTCGCGTACTACGCGGTCCCGGTCATGAAGTTCTCCGTCGCCCGCGGTGGCGACTGGGTCGACGAGCAGGCCGCGCAGGCGACCGGCACCCCCGTCGACAAGGTCACCTCCATCAAGGAGGACGACTTCGAACTCGACTTCACGACAGACGTCGGCGGCGTCGAGGGCGCGCTCTCCATCTACTACGAGAACCTGCTCGACTACGTCATCGAGAACATCGTCCGCGAGGTCGACGAGGAGGACGTCGAGGAGGGCCTCGACGTGCCCGTCGTCGTCACCGGCGGTACCTCCAGCCCCGACGGCTTCGAGGCGCTGTTCCGGGACCACCTCGAGGACGCGAACATCCCGTTCTCGATCAGCGGCGTGAGCCACGCATCCGAACCCCTGTACAGCGTCGCGCGCGGTGGCCTCGTCGCCGCCCGGTCCGACGAGGAAGACCCCGACGCGGGCTCTCAGGAAGCCGAAGCGGCCGCCGACGAGTAACGACCCCCGTTCTCCCCGTTTTTCGCACCGCCGTCGACGCGGCTCCCGCCGACGATCACCGGTCGGTGCCTCTCGTCACGTCGTCTCGGCGTAGGTCCGGATCACGGCAGCCTCAGCCTTTCGCACGAGTTCGCCGGCCGTGCTCGTCGAACAGTCGAGCGCGTCCGCGACGTCCGCGAGGGAGCCATCCCGCGGCACGTTGTAGTAACCGGCGGACACCGCCGCTTCGAGCGCCGCGCGTTGCCGGTCGGTGAGCCGCGACGGCGATCGCTCGCGCTCGAACTCGCGGACCCGCTCGATGGTGAGCGCGCCGATCTCGGCGAGGTCGTCGTGGAACGCGCTGAGCGACGCCGCTTCGCCGACCGCCTCGAACGCCACCGCGCCGGATGAGCGGAAGACGACGGGCGGGAGGAATATCACGTCCGCGCCGGCGACCGCTTCGAGGATCGGGGCCGCGAACTCGTAGTCGTCCTGCGAGAGGAACGCGTAGATGCCGTCGGCGTCCCGGACGAAGTTCGCCGTGACGAGCGAGTCGACGGCGCCGACGACCCGCTCGGTCGCGTCCCGGTCGCCGTCGCACCACAACAGCGTCGTCGCGTCGGCAGTCGGACTCCACATGAGCAACTCGGCGCGCGAGACCGCGTCGTCTTCCGTCACCCGCCGGTGGAGCGGGTGAGTGAGTCGGTCGGGGTAGGTGACCGAGAACCGGATGCGTTTCATGCCGCCTTCGAGAGAGGATCGTCCAGCCCGCATATCAATCACAGTGATCGCGCCGGCTGGCCGTCCGGGGCGGCAGTCGTCGCCGTAGTTGCGCCTCCACGGGATCGCTCGATCGGTTCCGAGATAGGTCAGGCACCGCGGCCGTGTGCGTCCAGTACGTCAGGGGCACACTGCAGCAGCGTGCCCAGGTGGTCCGCGTCGTCGAGCACGGCGAGCCGGGCGGTCGGTATCCGCGACGCGAGCCGTCTCGCGCCCTCGACGGGCACGTTCGTGTCGTTCTCGCCGTGCCAGACGCCGACAGCAGTGTCGAGGTCGTCGTAGTCGATCCCCCAGTCCGCCGCGGTGAGACGGAGTTCGGTGACGGCCCCGCCGCCGCGTCCGGCGAACGCCTCGACGAGATCCGCCTTCACGACCGCCGCGGCGTCGTCGGGGATCGGTTCTTCCGACGCCGCGTACTGGCCGACGACGAACGACGGGTCGGCGCGGGCGGCGACCCACGCCTGCACGCGGAAAAGACCCTGAAGCACGGAGGGGATCTTCGTCGCCATCTCGCTCAGGAGACGCTGTACCGTCGGGGTGCGTTCGCTCGCCTCGGGCGGGGTCGCGCCGGAGACGAGGTCGACCCGGGGGATCCTGTCCGGATGCGCGGCCGCCGCCGCGAGCGCGTGCGGCGCCCCGCCGGAGAACGCGACGATCCCGGCCGTCTCGATGCCGGCGTCGTCGAGCACCGCGGTGACGAACGCCCCGGCGTCGCGGACGGACCGATCGGGCCAGGGCTCGGAGCGCCCGTAGCCGGGCCTGTCGATCGCGAGGAGCCGAACCCCGCTCTCCCGGGCGGCCGCGTCCAGCAACTCGCCGGAGCGGCGCGACCCGGGCGTGCCGTGGAGAAACACCGCGGGCGTCCCGTCCGGGCGGCCGTACTCGGCGTACGCGAGCCGTCGGTCGCCGTCTCGGTGAACCGTCACCGTTCGGATCTCGTCTCGTCCGCCGTCGTCGGGCGCCGGATCGGGTGTCGCCGTTGCCATCGTGTGTACGTATCGTTCGGGGTCGGAGTCGGTGGTGCCGGAAGCGTCCGGCAGTATATATGGCTCGGTTCGTCGGCGTCGGGCGGCGCCCGGCGGCCGCCGACCCGACTCGACCCGGCTCTCGGCCCGCGTTCGAAGTCCCGTCGCTATCGGCTCCCCGGCTCCCGGCCAGTGGGCGCGAGGCCCGTTCGACGCTCGCGGAGAGGTGCTACTCGGCGGCTACTCGGCGTGTTTCTCCTCGAAGCGGCGCAGCGCCTCCTGCCATGACTCGAACTCGACGGGCTCGCTCTCGTGTTCGACCGAGACGCCGACGTAGCCGCAGCGCTCGCAGACCTCCGCCTCGCGGTCCCCGAGCGCGTACGTTTCGAGCGTCGTTTCGCAGCGTGGACAGTCCATGCTGGTTCCTGATACGGTGCGTCACTAATAATCCCTCGCTTGAGCAACTATTCACGGGTTTTCGGCCGTCACGTCCCTCGCGACGAGGATACTCCGGGGTCGTCCGACGACATCAGTATTACTTCTGCGTATTCACAAAAGTTTTTGTATGCGCGGAAGATATGGTGAGGTACAATGAGTACGACGCCGACCCCGGACGTGGACCGCACCGTCGAAAGCTGCCAGCGGGCGGACGTCACCCCCGTTCACATCGACGCCGACGCGCTCGACTCGACCGCGCCCGAGTACCTCCGCGACCTGAAGCACGAACTCGCCGAGGAGAACTACCAGCCCGCCGGCCTGACGGTCGACGCCTGCTTCGACGAGGACTGCTCGCTCGCCACGCAGGAGGAGATAGACCGCGTCCGCGGGTACGTCCGCGCCGCCTCCTTCCTCGGGGCCGCCCGCCTCACCGTCCGCTTCGACGACGTGGCGAACGAGGCGAAGGTCCGGCCCGCCATCGCCGCCTGCGCCGAGCGCGCCCGACGGGAAGGCGTGACGCTCGAACTCGACGCGCCGATCACGCTCGACTGAATGAGCACGCGGAGCGCACTGGCGCGCCAGCTCGGCGTTGTCGCCGGCTTCGACGACCCCGACGCGAGCCTCGAACAGTACCGCACGCCGCCGGGGCTGGCCGCGTACCTCGTCCACATCGCGGACATGCGAGACGACATCGAAGGGCGGACAGTCGTCGACCTCGGCACGGGGACCGGGATGCTCGCGCTCGCGGCGACGCTCCGGGGTCCGGACCGGGTGGTCGGCGTCGACCTCGACCGCGGCCCCCTGCTCACCGCCCGCGCCAACGAGCGCCGCGTCGCCTCCTCCGCGGATGTCGAGTGGGTGCAGGGCGACGCGACGGCGCTGCCGCTGTCCGTCGAGGACGCGACCGTCGTGATGAACCCGCCGTTCGGCGCACAGCGCGGGAACGAACACGCCGACCGCGCCTTCCTCGAAACCGCCGCCGAGGTCGCTGCGGTGTCGTACTCGATCCACAACGAGGGCAGCAGGGACTTCGTCGAGTCGTTCGCCGCCGACAACGGCGGCGAAGTGACCGGCGCCTATCGGGCGGAACTGGACATCGACCGGCAGTTCGACTTCCACGAGGCCGACCGGGAGACGATCCAGTCGGAGGCGTTCCGCATCGTCTGGTCCTGACTCTCGCCGGCGTTCTCAGCGGTACCGCTCCTTCTCCGCGACGCGGACGCGAGTGCCGTCGGCGACCGCGTACAGCGCGTCGTCGCGGCGCTCGATCCGCAGGTCGTCCAGCGCGACCGACTCGTTCTCCGCCGGGAGCGCCCGCTCGGCGACGGTGCGGTTCGCCTCGGTCGCGCGGAGCGTGAACCCGCCGCCCTCGCGCGCGACGACGCTCACGTTCTTGCCACGGACCCGCGGCTCCGCGGTCGCCGGCGAGGAGTTGTACACGTGGCGCGGCCGCTCGCCCTCCGCGCGGAGCCAGACCTGGTACGCGGCGTCGCCGCCGGTCGCCTCCCAGCCGGTCCGGCGGACCTCGACCGACGTCGCCCGGTCGATTCCGCCGACCCGAACCGTCGCGGACCCGCTGTACGCGAGTCGCTGTTTCGACACCGCCCGCGTCCAGATGTGGCGGTCCCGGTTGACGACGATGACGCCGCTCGTGCGGACGTCCGTGTCCTCGCCGAACACGGAGACGTCGAACGCGGGGATCATCCGGTTGCGGACGTCCTCGGCGTACGTGACGGTGTAGCCGTCGACGGCGACCGACCGGTCCGCGGGGGGCGTCCCGTCGCCGGCCACAGTCAGCGAGTTGACCGGGATGGCCGGCCCAGCGATCGCCGCCAGCGCCACGACGAGGACGACGGCGGCCGCTTGCCGGCGAGACGCGCCGCCGAGGGCCGGGAGCGAGCGCTCCGACGCCGTTACCGCGAGGGTGACGACCGCCGCGAGCGCCGCGACCAGCGCCAGGCCGACCCCCTGATAGAGGACGTACTCGCCGTTGCCGCGGAACCAGTACACCGCCCACAGCCCCTGCGCGACGGCGAACGCGAGGACGGCGAACCACACCCGCACTCCGCCCGGCGTCCGGTCGCGTCGGTGGGCCACCGCGACGCCGAGGAGAACCCCGATCAGCAGGCCGAGCGCGTGGCCCTGGATCGCGATCTCCGCCCACCACGGCGGCCCCGGCGGTGACCCGGACGTGCCGGCGGTGACGACCGGCGAGAGAACGACGCGGTACGTCCGGGTGAGGACCGACTGGACGCCCAGCGCCGCGACGACCGTCGTCAGGGGGTAGTGGACGAGCGCGAAGCCGGCGAACGCGAAGACGACCCCGGAGAAGCCGATGACCGGCCCGATGGCGAACAGTCCCGTGAGCAGGCCGACGCCGATGACAGCCCCCGGGAAGACGGCGAACGCGCGGACGTAGGGGTTCGTCCGCCACGACGAGAACGACTTGCTCCCCCGTTCGCTCGGGTAGTGGCCCCACGCGAACTCGACGATCGGCGCGAGCACGAGCGTCCCGGTGAGGTTGCCGAGCAGGTGGCTCGGGCCGCCGTGGGAGAACGCCGCGGTGACGATCCCGACGGGGTAGAGGTACGACCACGCCCGGAACGGGAGGGTGACGGGGTCGTTCCAGTGGACGAGGCCGCGCTGGACGAACAGATACACCGCGAGGACGACGCCGACGGAGACGAGCGTCCCCCAGGGGACGCCGAGGAGGAAGCGCGTCCGCAGTCGCCGCCCCCACGCCTCGCGGGAGCGGTCCGCGTACCAGGCGACGGCGAGCGAGACCAGCAGGGCACCGACGACTCCGGCGGCGTACGCCAGCGACATATCGGAGGACAGGGACGCCGCTGATATATTCCTTGATGCTCGCGTTCGGGTTCGTAAACTACAAACGGCGCTCGGCGGAACGTTCGGGTATGGAACTACGCGTCATCGACAACACCGAGGACGAACTCGCCATCGAGATCGGCGGGGAGGACCACACCTTCATGAACGTCCTCAAGGGCGCGCTGCTGGAGACCGACGGGGTCACCGCGGCGACCTACGACGTGAACCCCGAGCAGTCCGGCGGCCAGACCGAACCGATCCTCACGGTCAAGACCGAGGCGGGCACGGACCCCCTCGACGCGCTGGAGGAAGGCGCGACGCGCGTGACCGAGAAGACGACCTCCTTCCGCGAGGCGTTCGAGAGCGCGGCCTAACAGACCGTCACCATCACGAAGACGTCCCCGTCCGGCGCGACGTGGACGTCGGTACCGATCTCTCGGTGACCGTCCGAAAGGAGTCTGCTGCCGAAGCTCGGGTCGCCGACGTACGCCCGCACGACCGCGGCCGATAGCTCGTTCTCGTCGTACGTCCGGATCGCTCGCTCGTCGCCGTCGGTCTGCACGACGTACGGCGCTCCGGCGGGGGTGCGCGAACAGGAGTACCCGACCGACTCGAACGAGTCCCGCAGGTCCTCGTCGGGCGCGTCCTCGCCGTACTGTCGCTTCACCCGTATCTGATTGTAGCGCTCGGCAACGGCGTCTAGCTCCTCGTCGGTCCGCAGGTCGGCGACGCCGGCGTCCGCGCGGCGCTCGTTGACGCCCTCGACGATCCCCCGCTCGACGGCCGAGAGGTTCCGCCCGTCGGCCGACTCCGCCTCGCCGGGGACGTCGCCCAGGTCGTCGCCGCCCAGCCCCGGCACGGGGATCACCCCCGCCGCGACCAGCGCGACGACGGTGACCAGGGCGACGCTCGCGGCGATGTACTCCTTGCCCAGGTCGAAGTAGCTCCCCGTTTCCAGTTCGGTCTCGTCGAACCGCTGCTCGCGTTTCTCGAGGTGCATGTGCCCGCACCGGCTGCACGGCGGGGAGTTCTTCGGGTGGCTCCGACCGCACTCTTCGCAGTCCCAGACGTAGGTGGTGCCGGTGTCGACGGTGCCCGTGCTCTGGCGGACGACCGCTTCTTCGAACTTCCCGTGCCCGCAGTTGTCGCAGGGCGGGTCGTTCTCCTCGTGGGGTTTCCCGCACCACTCGCAGCGCCACTCCATTCGTGAGAACCTTCGGAGGGGTGAAGAAAAACCTGTCGACAACGGGAACGGCCGGGGACGTTGGCCGTCGCTACCCTTCCGAAAAGCAAAACCGCCGGGGGTCCGTCGGTCCCGGAACCGTACTACACGTCTCGGATGTTCGACCGGATGTTCTGGGTAGTCTCGTCGTCGAGATCCATGTCGGGGTGTTCGCTCTGCGCGTGTTCTTGGGCCTGGGCCATCACCTCTTGCTCGCTCTCGCCTTCGATAGTCGCGTCGCAGCCGTCGACCATGCAGTCAAGTCTCTTCGTCATACTACGTATGTAGGACGTTAACACGTATAATGGTGGGGGACCGCCTCTCCGAACGACGACGGGGAGAGCAGGAACGGGCTCTGGCCGACCTACAGCCGGACCGGTACGTCGCGCTCGTCGAGGTACTCCTTGACCTCCCTGATAGAGTACTCGTCGAAGTGGAAGATGGAGGCGGCGAGCGCGGCGTCCGCGCCGGCCTCGGTGAACACCTCGTAGGCGTCCTCGGGGCCGCCGCAGCCAGAGGAGGCGATGACCGGCGTCGAGACGGCGTCGCAGACGCCCTTCGTCAGCGGGATGTCGTACCCCTCCTCGGTGCCGTCGGCGTCGATGGAGTTGACGAACAGCTCGCCCGCGCCGCGGGCCTCGGCTTCCTTCGCCCACTCGATCACGTCCACGCCGGTGCCCTCGCGGCCGCCCTTGACGGTGCACTCGAACCAGCAGGACTCGCCGTCGATCTGCGCGTAGTGCTCGCCCTGCTCGTCGAAGCGGCGCTGCGCGTCGACGCTGATGACGATGCACTGGCTGCCGAACGCCTCCGCGCCCTCCGTGATCAGTTCGGGGCGCTCCAGCGCGCCGGTGTTGATCGAGACCTTGTCCGCGCCGGCGCGGAGCGTCTCCTTGATATCGTCGCGCGTGCGGATGCCGCCGCCGACCGTGAGCGGGATGAACACCTCGTCGGCCACGTCCTCGACGACGCCGAGCATCGTCTCGCGGCCGTCCGCGGAGGCGGTGATGTCGAGGAAAACGAACTCGTCGGCCCCGGCCTCGTTGTACAGTTTCGCCATCTCCACGGGGTCGCCCGTGTATCGCAGGTTCTCGAAGTTGACCCCCGTGTACACCGCCGCGTTCCCGTCCTCGTCTAAGTCCACGTCGATGCAGGGGATGACTCGCTTCGTCAGCATTTACTACCTCACCCTTCGCGCGTGGGGCGTTTGACGGTTTCGACACGGCCAAGCCCGGCCGCGTCGCGTCGGCGGGCGCCGACCGGGTCGCGACGATCGGTCCGGCGGGACGCCGGGCTTCGGACCGTTTAAGGGCCGCCCGAAACAACTCGCCGGGTATGACCGGCGAAGACGAGCACGGCCACCAGGACACGGACGCATCGGACGTAGAACCCGGCCGCGAGACGGCCCCGCAGAGCCCCTACGGCATGCGGGAGGTCGGCATCGGCTTCGCGGTGCTCGCCGTCGGCCTCCTCGTCGCGTTCGCCGTGCCGCTCCTGCTGACCTGAGCCCGCCGCGCGCTTTCAGCGCCCGTCCGCCTTTTTCAGACAAGACCGACGACAGTCCCGCCGACCAGCACCGCCGCGAGCGAGAGCGCCAGGTTCAGGGCGGCGTTCGCGGCTGCCGTCCGCCGCTTTCCCCTGTCCCACAGCTGCACTGTCTCCACGGAGAAGGAGGAGAACGTCGTGAACGCGCCGCAGGCCCCGGTGCCGAGAAACAGCAGCGCCGACTCCGACGCGCCCGCGGCGGTGAGCGCGCCGAGCGCGAGGCTCCCAGCCACGTTCACTGCGAGCGTGCCCCGGGGCACGTCCGCTCCGCGCGAGACGGCGGCGTAGACGAGGTGGCGAGCCAGCGCGCCGAGCACGCCGCCGACCCCGACCAGGTACGCGGGGTTCACGCTCGCACCTCCGCGGCCAGCCGGAGGGCGGCCCAGCGACCCAGCGCGACGCCGAGGAAGCCGAGCGCGTAGTTGCCCACGACGTTGAGCGCGGCGACCGCCGGCGACGCCGCCGCTGTCTGGACGGCGAAGGTGCTGTAGGTGGTCAGCGACGAGAGAAACCCAGTGCCGAGCGCGACCCGCAACTGGCGGGAGAACGCGCCGACGAGCGCCTCTTCGTAGAGCACGAACCCGAGCAGCGCGCTCCCGGCGACGTTCGCCGCGAGGGTGGCCGACAGCGCGGGGAGCACCAGGTCCGCGGCGTACCTGACGTTCGCGCCGGCGAACCCGCCGAGCGCGATCAGGACCGCCGACTCGACCATCGTGAGGCTCTGAGACTCGGTCATCAGTCCGGGGAACTGGTCCAGCGCGCGAATAGCTTCCGACTCGGACCGCTACGGAGCGATGGTAAATCTATGAGAAAATATTTCACCAACCTTTATATTGGTCGGTGATCCGTGTGATCGGTATGCAATTCCGCGTGGCCCTCGACGACTTCAAGCGAAACAGTGGTCGCCGGTTTCCGGAGGAACACCGGACCACCGGCGCGTTCTCGGGGGGTGAGGGCCGTCTCGTTCACGTCGCGCCGACGGGCGCGTTGCGGGACTACGGCTATCCGCTCTCCGGCCTGTACGGCGTTCAGCGGTCCCGTCTCGGCATCTCCGTCGGCGACCGGGTCCGCTGGTTCGACGAACTGGACCCGACCACACAGCGGTATCGCGGCGACACCGCGCTCGTCGAGACCCGGCTCGACGCGGGCGAGTTCACCGTCCGCCAGTACGACCTGACGCTCGACGACCGCCACCTCACCCGGATCGAACTTCGCGGGGACGTTCCCGACGGCGCCGAACTCGTCGCCGCTTTCACCGCCGCGCCGGACGGCACCGAGAACCGCGTCGGCAACCTCGACCACGGGGATGCCGTCGAGGTGTTCCACCACGACGAGCACGACTACTTCGCCGCCGACACCGCGGCCGAGTTCGCCTGCGACGTGCAGGCCCCGTTCGACGCCGTGCTCGGCGAGGACCCGGTGCCGTTCCCGAGCGAGGGCGACGCCGGACGCTACGAGTCTGACAGCCTGACGCCCAACGTCGTCGTCAGAGCCCCGCTGTCGGACGACGACGGAACGGCGAGCGTCACCCTCGGGTCGCTGCTCGCCGACCACGGCGAGACTGACCGCGAGGCGGCGCTGTCGCGGCTGACCGCCGCCGTCGAGGGCCACGGCTCGCTCGACGCCCTCCTGGACGCCGCTCGCGACCGCCGACCGGCGGCGCTCCCGGAGGAACAGCCGCTCGGCGCGGTGGCCGCGGCGGACCTCCGAACCCTCGACCTCCTCGCCGCGCCGACCGGCGCGCGCGTCGCTGGCCCCGACTTCGACCCCTTCTACGCTTACTCCGGCGGCTACGGCTACACCTGGTTCCGCGACGACGCCGAGATAACGCGGTACCTCGCGGAGGCGGGCGAGGACCTCGGCGTCGACGTGGCCGACCACCTCTGCGACACGGCCGCGTTCTACTGCGACACGCAGGGCGACGACGGCACCTGGCCCCACCGCGTGTGGCCCCGCGACGGCACTCTCGCGCCCGGGTGGGCGAACGGCCGCATCGAGGACGGCGACGGCGTCGATTACCAGGCCGACCAGACCGCGAGCGTCGTCTCCTTCCTCGCGGACTACCTGCGACGGGCCGACGACCCCGACGAGCGGGTGGCCGACGCGCTGGCGGCGGCGGTCGACGGCCTCGACGACTCGCTGGCCGACGACGGCCTCCCGGTCCGCTGCCAGAACGCCTGGGAGAACATGAACGGCCGGTTCGCCCACACCGCAGCGACCTTCCTGCAGGCGTACGCCACCGTCGCCGACGCACCGGTTTCCGAGGGCCTCCGGGAACACGCCCGTGAGCGGGCCCACCGCGCGTACGAGGGCGTCGACCGCCTCTGGGTCGAGGGCCGCGGCGTCTACGCCCTGCGAGAGGACGAGGGCGAACTCGACGAGCGCCTCGACTCGGGCACCCTCGCGCTGGTCGAGGCACACCGCGCGTACGAGGCGATTGGTCCGGTCGACGAGACGCGCCGCGAGCGCCTCGTCTCCCACGTCGAGGCGACGATCGAGGGGCTCCGCCGCGACCCGGACGGGAGCGAGGTGCGCGGCCTCGCCCGCTTCGAGGGCGACCCGTGGCGCGTCGACGAGCAGGCCGACCCGAAGGTGTGGTCCGTCTCCACCGGCTGGGGCGCGGTCGCGACCGCGCACCTCGCGCTGCTGACCGGCGACCGCTCGCACTTCGACCGCGCCGGCGAACTCCTCTCCCATCTCCTCCCCGACGGGCCGCTGACCACCGAGACGGGACTGCTCGCCGAGCAGGTGTTCGACGACGGCACGTTAGACAGCGCGACGCCGCTCGGCTGGTCTCACGCGCTCCGGCTCCGCGCGATCGCGCTGCTCGCCGAACGGGACGAACTCCCGCAGGTCGAGGCCGGCACGCCGGCCGCCGCCGTGGACGACTGACCGCGGTCGGCCGGGCCAGCGCTACGTATAGCACCGGTAATACTACGCTCTCCTTCGCCGTCTTCGAAGCGGGCGTCGTTCGAGCGGTACGGCTACACTGTCGGGTTCGACGACGCCGCGCTCGGCCGTTCACGGGGCCGTCGGTCGATCGCCGTGCGGACTAGGCGCTGTCACCGAGAAATCGCGTGGCGAGGTACCGCTACGCGTCGGGTCGGCGGCTCACTCCTCGTGCGGGTCCACGCTCTCGTACGTCGGGGACGGCCCGTCGTCGGGCGCTGCCCAGCGGACGCCGTTGTCGATCACGTGCTGGATGGTCTCGTCGCGGTAGATGGGGTACGTCTCGTGGCCCGGCCGGAAGTAGAAGACCCGTCCGCTGCCGCGGCGGTAGCAACAGCCGCTTCGAAACACCTCGCCGCCCTCGAACCACGAGAGAAAGAGGAGCGTGTCGGGTTCGGGCACGTCGAAGCGTTCCCCGTACATCTCGGCCTCGGGGACGACGAACGACTCGTCGACGCCGTCGGCGATGGGGTGGCCCGGCTCGACCGTCCAGAGGCGCTCTCGCTCGCCGCTCTCGCGCCACTTCAGCGAGCAACTCGTCCCCATCAGACGTTTGAACGGCTTCGAGTAGTGCGCGGAGTGGAGGGGGAGAAATCCCATCCCGTCGCGGACGCGGGAGACGACCCGGTCGACGATCTCGCCCTCGACCTCGTCGTGGGCCGCGTGTCCCCACCAGAGGAGGACCTCAGTCCCGTCGAGGACGTCCTCCGTGAGCCCGTGTTCGGCTTCGTCCAGCCTCGCCGTCGTGACGTCGTGCCCGCGGTCTTCGAGCGCGTCCGCGAGGACGGCGTGGATCCCGTCGGGGTACACGTCGGCGACCTCGTCGTCCTCGCGCTCGTGGCGGTACTCGTTCCAGACGGTGACCGAAACCATGTCCAGTACGGCCACGGCCACGGCTAAAGGTCGATCGGTCCGAGAACGGGAGAAGGGAGAGCGGTTAGAAGACGTACTCGTCTTCGTGGCCCATCATGCCGTCGTCCTCCAGGCCGTGGTCCTGGTCGTCGTCCATGGGGCCGCTGGTCTTGTAGGCTTTCAGCCCGGTCGACAGGAGCTCTTCGACCGCTTCCTCGCGGTTGACGAACTCGCCCTGCTCGACCATCTGGGCGATTTGCATTTCGAGGTGTTCAGGGATATTGATCTCTACTTTCGGCATCGGATATTGGGTTTTCGGCGGAGTGGTATTTAAGTCTGGCGGGGGAACACACCGTATTCTGGAAATATTCGTTCCGTTTTGCGTTTGAATCTTCTCACAGTCACAACTGGAGTTCGGTGAATGGCGAAAAAATGTAACGATTGATGAAATACCGAGGGCGGATCGTACCGTCGTCCTCCGCGTTACCGGTTTTTCATCATCTCCTGCACGGCGTCGCGGATCGTGCTGCCGGGGCGGCTCAGGCGTTTGACGTCGTCGCGGATCTCGTTGATCTTGAAGTAGCTGCCCAGAGCCAGGAAGGTGGGCGGCCAGAGACCGACGAACAGGCCCATCTCCTTGTTGCCCTTTCCGAAGTAGTAGTACCACGACAGCGCGATGGATCCGACCGCCGCCCAGGAGAGCGGGCTCATGCCCGTCTTTTGCGTCCCTTCCGCCACGTCTTCCATCCTCTCCTGTTGCTGGCTTTCCTGTAACATTGCTTCTGGAGCATGGGCCACGGCGTACTTTGTTATTGAGCGCGTGTCGGGGGTTACACCCGAGTTATTACCGGTTCGCCCACCGTTCTCGTCCGTTCCAGCTACCGGGAGGCGCCTCGTGTCGGCGTAATCTCCGGTTAGTCGGCTGCAAGTCGTCAGGTCTACTATCGTCCCGCCACGATACCCGAACATGATCAAAGACGTCACGGACCTCTACAGGGAGTTCGGCGACGACCGCCTCCCGGCCGGGCAGCGGAAGACGGAGAAGTTCCCAGTGCTCTCGAAGAGCGGCACGCCGGAGTTCGACCCCGAGACGTGGGAGTTCACCGTCACCGGCGCGGTCGAGGAGGAACTCTCCCTCTCCTGGGAGGAGTTCCGCGACCTGCCGAACGAGACCCAGCGTCAGGACTTTCACTGCGTCACGGGATGGAGCAAGTTCGACTGCGAGTTCACCGGCGTCACGTTCCTCGAGATCGCGGAGCGTGCGGGCGTCGAGGACGACGCGGTCCACGTGATGTTCTACGGGATGGACGACTACACGACGAACCTCCCGCTGGAGCGGTGTATGCGCGAGGAAGTGCTGTTCGCGTGGGGGTACGACGGCGACGATCTGCCGCGCGAGCACGGGGGCCCGCTCCGCGTCGTCACGCCGCACCGGTACGCCTACAAGGGGTCGAAGTGGGTAAACGGCGTCGAGTTCCTCACCGAACCGGAGCGCGGGTACTGGGAGAAGCGCGGCTACTCCAACACCGCGAACCCGTGGAACGAGGAACGCTACAGCTAACGCGGTCGGCGCGGAGCGCGCGGGGCGAAAGGTCGTAACACTTACGCGGCCGCTGACCGCACGCGGACCTATGACAGTGAGCGACTGGGGCGACTGGCTGCCCCGCGCCGTCGAGGACGCCGACCCCGAGACCGTCGCGGTGTGGTATCTCGGCTGCAACGGCTTCGTACTGAAGGGAAGCGAGGGAACGACGCTCTTCATCGACCCCTACCTCGGCACCGGCGACCCGCCGCGGACGGTCCGGATGGTTCCCGTGCCGTTCGACCCCGAGGACGTCGACGAGGCCGACGCGGTGCTCGCCACCCACGAGCACGTCGACCACGTCCACGGGCCGAGCCAGGCGCCCATCCTCGAGAACACCGGCGCGACGCTGCACGCCCCCGACGACAGCCTCGCCGTCGCGCTCGACGAGGAGGAGTGGCAGGCCGACCACGACATCGGGGACGACCAGTTCGACGAGGTCGCGGAGGGCGACACGTTCGAGGTGGGCGAGTTCACCGTCCACGTCGAGGACTCGAACGACCCCGACGCCACGCATCCGGTGAGCTACGTGATCGAGCACGACGCCGGCACGTTCTTCCACGGCGGCGACACCAAGCCCAGCGACGAGTTCGAGCACGTGGGCGAGGAGTACGACATCGACCTCGGCGTGCTCGCGTTCGGCGCTATCGGAAACGTCCCCGACAAGGAGACGGGCGAACCGGTCCGGACGAAGTGGTACTGCGACGAGAACGAGGCCGTGAAGGCCGCCCGAGACCTGCAGTTCGACCGCTTCCTCCCCAGCCACTGGGACATGTGGAAGGGGATGACCGCGGACCCGAAGGTCCTCCACCACCACGCGCGGAGCTACGAGTACCCCCGAGACCTGGAGATCGTCGAGATCGGGGACCGCATCGACCTGTAACCGAACTGTCCCTTCCGACCGCGGGCTATCTCTAGAGCGCGCCGACCTCTGCGGGAAGGACGGTGATCTGTTTCCACCCCTCGCCCTCGCAGGCGAGCGGTCGCCCCGCGTTCGTCCCGGCGACGACGCGGTCCGGGGCGGACGGATGGGTCGCTAGGGTCCGCACGTGTGTTTCGTCCCGATGAGAAGTCCCGTGCCCGTCATACGTGGTCGAGCGCCAAAGCGGTAGTGTCAGTCTCCGAAAACCCGCCGAACTGGGCGGAAGCGGGAGGTGTTCTTCCGGCCGCGGCGCCCCGTGTCTTTTATGGTCATGCCCCCGATAAGAATCGGTATGAGTAGCCAAGTCGACACGGACGAAGAAATATCGATCGCCGCGGACGGCGTGACCGTCCGGAAAGCGTTCGAAGCTGAGGAGTTCCCCGTTCCAGCTATCAGGTTTGCTATCGAATCCGAACGAGACGCCCCCGTCTCTATTCGCCTCTCCGAGACGATCCCCGACGAGTTCCCGATGGACGGCGTCGGCTTCCACCCCGAGTACGAGGACGAGAACTGGACCGCCTTCCAGGACCACCGCGTCGCGTTCGACCGCACGCTCGAACCCGGCGAGCGCGTCGTCACCGTGTACGGCATCCGCGTGGACGACCCCGAGGACGCCCGCCCCTTCCTCACCGAGCCCTCTCTGGACGTCACGTCGCCCGACGGCGACGGCGAGCGAGCCGAGGCCGACGGGGCCGTCGAAGACGAGACGAAGATAGACGACATCGCCGGCGAGGAGAGCAACCAGGCGGTCAAGAACATGATCTCCGGGGAGAGCGAGAGCGTCCCCGGCCTCGACGACGAAGACGATTCCGCCGACGCGGACGACGAGGACGACTCCGGCGGCCTCGACCTCGACCTCGGCGACGTTGACACCGACCTCGACGAGGAGGAGACCGCGGACGTACCCGAGGACGAGGAGGAACCCGACATCGACCTCGGCTTCGGCGACGAGACGGAGATCCCCGACGAGGAAGACGACCCCGAGCCCGCGACGTCGCCCGACGAGGGTTCCGACCTCGATCTCGACCTCGGCGACGACGAGAGCGCGGAGGACGAGAGCGAGACGGCCGATGAGTCGGACGACGGCCCCGAGATCGAACTCGATCTGGGCGAGGACGCCGCGGACGAGGACGACGGCGAGGCGGCCGACGCCGACGAGGGCATCGAACTCGACCTCGAAGCGGCGGCCGAAGAGGCGGACGTCGACGCCGACGCGCTCGACGCTGACGAGGACGTCGCCGACGGCGAGGACGACGAGGCGGAAGCGGCCGTCGACGAGTCCGCGGACGAAGACGACGACGCCGCGACGGACGACGCGACCGAGGACGACGCGACCGAGAACGACGCGACTGAAGAAGACCTCTCGGAAGAGTCGGTCGACGATCCCGCTGTCGACGACACGGACGCCGAGGACGAGGCCGTCGAGGCGGAAGCGGACGACGAGGCGAAAGCGGACGAAGCGGTAGAGGTCGACGACCCGGACGAATCGACCGAAGAGGAAGTCGACGACGAACTGGCCGACGAAGCGGCCGATGACGACTCGGCCGACGAGCCAGAGGAGTCCGACGCCGACGAAGCGGAGGAGACGCCCGAAGTCGAAGACGACGAGACGGTCGAGGAAACGGTCGACGAGGAGCCGGCAGCGGACGACGAACCGGTCGAAGCGGCGGACGACGACGAGTCCATCGACGATTCCGAGGACGCAGCGGACCTCGACGATGCAGCAGACACCGACGACGCGGCGGAAGAAGACGCCACCGCCGAGTCGGAGGAGCCCGCGGAAGCAGCGGTCGACGAGGCCGAGGAGGACCTCGCGGATGCTTCCGACGAGGACGCGACCGGCGAAGCCGAGCCGTCGGCCAACGCGGACGCCGAGCCCGCTGACGCAGCGAACGAGCCCGCCCCGGCGGCCGAGGGGTCGGTCGCCGCCGCGCTGGCGGACGAACTCCGCGAGGGACGCGTCTCCGAGGACGACAAGGCGGTGCTCCGCGAGGAGCTCGACGCCGAGCTTTCGAGCACCGACGCGGCCCGGATCGACCACCTCCGCCAGCAGGTCAACGACCTTGCGGCCTACACTGAGGCGCTGGAGGAGTTCCTCGACGAGGAGGGTACGGGCGAGGAGATAATCGACAGCTTCCAGGCGGAAGTCGAGGCGATGCGCGAGGAACTCGACGCGCTGGCCGACGAGACCGACGCGAACGCGGACGAACTCGACGCGGTCGCCGAGGACGCCGCGACGAACGCCGACGCGCTCGACGACCTCGAAGCCACCGTCGAGGACGTGACCGGCCGCGTGGAGGCGGTCGACGACCGGATCGAGGACGTGCGCGAGGACGTCCAGTCCCGCGTCGACGACGCCCGCGAGGAGCTCGAAGCCGACGTCGAGGCAGTCAGCGAGGACGTCGCCGACGTGGACGCCGCGGTCGACGAGGTACGCGAGGACCTCGGCGCGGACGTCGAGGACGTCGAGGAGCGCCTCGGCGGGACCGAGGAACAGGTCGACGCCGTCGAGAACGCCGTCAACGGCGTCGCGGACAACGTTCAGGTCGTCGAGGGCGAACTCCGCGAACTCGACGACGACGTCGAGGGGCTGGACGACGACGTGGACGACCTCGACGAGGAGATCGAGTCGCTGGAGGCCGACCTCGAGGATCTCGAGGAAACCGTCGAGGAGATCCAGAGCTGGCGCGACCAGCTCGGCGAGATGTTCTCGGGCTGAGCGACGGACCGGAACGGTTTTATTTTTAGGCACCCCTAAATCGTAGCAAGGAGCGGACCCCACGTGGTCGGAAACACCCTACGCGAGATCCGCGAGCGCATCGACGCCCTCCGGGCCGGTGACGGGCGGTTCTACGTCGTCTGTGCGCGTACGGGCGAACGCCCCGTGCCGATCGCCGACGCGCGCTTCGACAGCAGGGCGACCGCCGTCGAGGCGGCACACGTCGCGAAGGAGTACCGGTCGGCGCTGCGGCGCTACGACCCCTCGCTCGCGTTTCGCGACCTCATCGTCTGCGAGGACCAGTGGATCACCGCCGACGACGCCGAGACCGACGCCGATGACCTGCTGTCGTTCTGCCACGACGTCGCCGGCGTGTTCTTCGAGACGCTGTCGGAGCGGGGGTACGACGAGGTGGAGCGCGCCGTGTTCGACGACTACCTCGACGCCGCCGAGGTCGTCGACCGCGACGAACTGTGTCTGGAGTTGCTTCGGAGCCTCGTCGACGCGCTCGACGGTCGCCTGACGCCGTCGGAGCAGGCCTCGCTGGTCGCCAGCGCCGCCGACCGCTTGCCGTCGCCCGACGCCGAGGAGCGGGACGCGTCGATCCTCCGGTCCTCCCCCTCTCGCGACGAGGCCGGGCAGCCGGTCGACGCGACGCTGACCCGCCTCAGCGACGTCGACCTGATCGCGGGCTACAGCGTCTCCGCGGCGGGCGGGCACGCGCGGACGCGGAGCGTGACCCTGTCCGAGTACGCGCTCGCGGAGGACGTCCGCGCGTCGGTCGCGGCGGGCGAGGACCCGGACGCCAGGCTGCCGACGCTTCCGCTCGTGGTCGATCTCCTCCGGCGCGTCCCTAGCGGGGCGGTCGCGATCGAGGACGCGACCGTCACCGAGGACGGCTGGCGACTCGCGGTGACGACGGGCGCCGAGTCACCGACTGGCCTCGTCAGCGTCGCCGTCGACGGCGTTGCGTAAAGCGCAACGGGTTTACTGGCCCGGGGCATGAACTGGGACAATGACCGAGACGATCCGAGTCGCCGTCCCCAGGAAGGGGCGCCCGCTGGAGGCGGTGCTCGAACGACTCGCCGACAGGACCGGCGACGCCGCCCTCGCCGACGACATCGTTTCTACGCTCCGCTACGAGAAGGCCATCACGAAGGGCAACCAGAGCGACGACCGCGACGTCTACGAGCGCCTCGCCGAGTACAGCACCCTCTCCGACCCGTCCGCGCCGGACTACACCCTCCTGCGCGACGACCGCGCCGGCATGCCGCGTCGCATCGTCTTCGACAGCGTCACCGTCGAGAGCGACGGCGTCGAGGTCCAGCTCATCGGCCGCGAGGAGCCGTTCCGCGCGGTCCGTACCCACGAGTTCGCGCTCGGCTTCGACAGCGCCGACCTCGTCCTCGAGGAGGTCGTCGAGCTCCGCGAGGAACCGCTCGCCTCCATCGCCGACGTGAACGCCCGCATCAACCCCAAAGACACCGACGTCCGGGTCGTCACCGGCCTCGGCGACACCGTCTACCACACGCTGATGGCCACACCCGAGACGCTGCGGACCGGGCCGTCGGCGGATCTGACGAGGGAGTTCGTCGCCGACTACGACGGGCGGCTCTGCATCTCGCCGCGGTACGAGCGCCTCGTTCAGGCCGTCCTCGGGACGGGCGCGACCGACGACCTGACCTTCTGCTATCCCGACGAGGGCCGAGAGGAGGAAGCCGCCGTCGCGGACGTCGGGCTCGGCGTCTACCTCACGATGACCGGGTCTACCGCCCGAGAACACGGGCTCGAACTCGGAGAGCAGCTGTTCCCCAGCGAGACGGTGCTGATGGAGAACGTCGTCGAGATGACCGACGACGCCGACGTCGTCAAAAACCTGT
Organism: Halostella limicola; assembly: GCF_003675875.1. Taxonomy (NCBI): domain Archaea; kingdom Methanobacteriati; phylum Methanobacteriota; class Halobacteria; order Halobacteriales; family Natronoarchaeaceae; genus Halostella; species Halostella limicola. The sequence continues at coordinate 196,137 of NZ_ML014752.1, forward strand.
TCGCCGAACAGGAGTTCGAGACCGAACTCGCCGTTCAGTAGTCCGCGGTCGTCGAGTTCTCTCCGTCGTCAGCGGTCGAGTTCTCCACGGTTCCGTCGTCTTCTGGGACTGATTCGTTCCCCTCTCCGGGTTCGTCGACGCCGGCCGCCTCGTCGGCGGCCTCGTCGTCCATCCCGTCGTCGCCGGCGTTCCCTTCGACTGTCAGCCGGTAGTCCTCGAACCCGTCGAAGCTGCCCGGTTCGCTCGCTCCAGTGACCCGCACGTAGTAGGTGCCGGAGTCGAATATCTCCACCACCTGCTCGGCGGTGTACCGGTGCTCGATGCCCTTCTCGGTCACGCCGGGGCCGCTCGTGGCGGTCGGGATCACCTTGTCGCCGCTCTCGTCGTACACCTCGACGCGGACGTTGTTTCCGAGTTCGGTGTCGCTGTCCGTGAGTTCGACCGCGGCGCGGTACGTCTGTCCCTCCGAGAACTCGACGGCGTACCAGTCCTCGTCGTCCTCGACCAGCGTCGCGTCGAGGGAGTCGCCCGGCGAGACGGACGCGGCGGACGCGCGGTCGTCGTTCCCCTCTTGGGCGTCGTCGCCGCTCGTCGAGACGCGGAACCGGTACTGGCCGAGCACGTCGTAGCCCGGCGCGGTCGCCTCGACGTAGTACGTCCCCGACGCGTCGGCCACGCCGCCGATCGCGCGGGCGTCGCTCATCGGGGCCCCCTGTGCTATCTGTTCGCCGTCCGGACCGTAGAGCGTGTACTGGACGTCGCCCGTGCCGCCGGGGAGCGTCAGGCGGATGGCCTCGCCGCCCTCGACCTCGAACTCGAACCGGCGCGTCTCGGCGTCTGTCTCCTCGCCGCTGACGGTCGTCCCCGTCTCGATGCTCGTCGTCGGCGCCTCCGACTCCGTCTCGTTGTCGGACTCGAACTGGCCGACGACCGCGCTCTCGTTGGACTTGGCGTCGTCGTCGGTCTCCGTTCCGTTCTCGGCGAGTCCGTCCGACTCGTTGCCCGTTTCGTTGGTCACGTTGTCGGCGTCGTCCGTCTCGTTTTCACCGTCAGTATCGTCACTGTCGTCCGTCTGGTTTTCGTCGTCGGACTCGTCGTCGCTCGTCTCGTTTTCGCCGTCAGTCCCGTCCGGTCCGTCGTCGGTCTCCGTTCCGTTCGGGTCATCGGTGTCCGTCTCGTTCGTCCGATCGTCGCCGTTCGTCTCGTTCGGTTCCTCGTCGGTACCGTCGTCGGTCTCGTTCCCGACGATGTCGTCCGCCTCGTCGTCGGTGTCGTCCATATCGTTCGAGTCGTTCGTCCGGTCGTCGCCGGACTCGTCGGTGTCGTTCTCGCCGTCCCCCTCGTCGGGGCGTTCCGGCGGGTCGTCGTGCGTCGGGAGCGGCGTGTCGTCCTCGTCGTCCTCCCGCTCTTCCGTCGTTTCCGCGTCCTCGTCTTCCTCGGCATCCTCATCTGCGCGCTCGTCGTCGCGAGGCTCTTCCCCGGTGTCGATGGGTTCGTCGCCAGTCGCGTCGTCCGTCGGACAGACGCCGCCGACGAGATACGCCGTCCCGCTATCGTTCGCGTTCGAATCGCTGTACGGTGCGCCGACGAGTAGCGCTTGGGCGCCCTCGCCGGAGAGGTTCGTCGCGCCGGCGAGCGAGAAGCCCGCGCCGTCGCCGCGCGCTTCGCCGGTGAGCGTCGCGGTGGCGTCGGCCAGCGAGGCGGTACCGGTCGCGTCGGCCCCGACGACGTGAGCCGCGCCCGTCGCCTCGTCGGTGCCGGGTGCGCCGACGAAGACGCGCCCGTCGCAGGGGCCGCCGCCGACGGCGAAGCCGGCGAGGTCGTCCTCGGCCGCGCCGTTCAGGGTCAGGTTCGCGTCGGCGAGGCTCGTCTGGTCGGCCAGATCGCCGCCGTGGAGGACGTAAGCGGCTCCCGCGTCGTCCGCCGCCGCGTCGCTGTACGGCGCACCGACGATCACGTCGGCGTGTCCGTCGCCGTTCACGTCGCCGGCGCCGTCGACCGCGTAGCCCGCGTTGTCGTCGTCGCCGGCTCCGACGAGTTTGGCGTCCGCGTCGGCCAGCGACCCGTCGGACTCGCGCACCTCGTTGCTTCCGTAGATGACGTAAGCAGCCCCGGCGTCGCTCGCGCCGGTGTCGTTGCCGTATGCGCCGACGATCACGTCGCGCAGTCCGTCGCCGTTCACGTCGCCCGCGTCGGCAACCGACCAGCCCGCGCGGTCGCCGTAGCCCTCACCGGCGTACTTCGTGCCGACGTCCGACAAGGACAGCGCGTCAGCGCCGTTCGAGTCGAGGTCGCCGCCCGGGAGGACGTAGGCGGCGCCGGCAGTCCGGTTGACGCTGTCGTTGTACGGCGCGCCGACGACCAGGTCCGAGCCGGCCCCGGTCGTGTCGTTCACGACGTCGACGGCGTAGCCTGCGTGGTCGCCCCACCCTTCGCCTTCGAGCGTCAGGCCCTCGTCGCCGAGAGTGACCGTCTCGTTGAGGTCGTCGCCACCGGGGACGACGTACACCGCGCCCGCGTAGCGATCGCTGCTGTTCGCGTGGGGCGCGCCGATGACCACGTCTGCGTACCCGTCGCCGTCGACGTCGCCGCCGGCGACCGAGACGCCGGCTCTGTCGGCGCGCTCCGACCCCTCGAACGTCACGTCCGCGTCGGAGACGTCGAACTCCCTGTCCTCGACGGGACCGTAGAAGAGGTACGCGGAGCCGCTCCCGGAGCTCTCGTCGTGTCGCCGCGGCGCGCCGACGAGGAAGTCGGTTTCCCCGTCGCCGTTCACGTCGCCGGCTTCGGCCACCGACCAGCCCGCGGTGTCGTTCTCGTCCGCGCCCGCGTACGACGCGTTCGCGGTGGAGAGGTTCCGCTCGTCGTCGGTTTCCTGTACGCCCGCTGCTTGGCCGTCGAACTCGACCGTCGCCGTCGCCACGTCGCCGACACCGATGCCGGCGACGGCGATACTACCGGCGACCAGTAACGCTATCGCCGCGATTCCGGCGCGAAGCCATCTGTCTGTCTGGGGACCCATATCCGCCCGCATCCGGGGAGGGGCCATTGTAATTAGTCGCTTGCTCGCCACAATCGCCGCTATATCCCGGTGCCAGCGGCGGGAACTATCTCGTTGCAGCACCTTCAGCATCGCCAACCGTTCGCCCGGCGCGAACGAGAGAGCGTTTCTGGCGTCGGTCTGGGAGGGTCTGTGACGCCACTCTCAGTACGCTGTGAAGTAACGCGTCGATACCTCAGAGATCCGGTAACTGCCGTTCTCCAGTTCGGAGTGCACAGTCTAGAGATATCACCCGATTCAGGGGTCGTACGTCGTTAATTCGAAACTACTGACGGTATCGATTACGGATTCTGGCATCTTCTACCCCATTGAACCCGATCGCTTCGGGATTGGACCGCGCTCATCGCGTCCCTCTCCTCTCCGATAGTACCGAGGGTCGCCGGTCACGGACGTAGCCGGGGAAGGGCTCCAGTCGGCCACGGACTGGAGGCCAACGACTCCAGATGGAGACTTTCCCGGGAAGCGGACGGACTGGAACGTGTTCCGTCAACCACCGAGCCGGCAACTCACGTAGCAGCCCGACCGTGTAGCCGACCCGAAAGGAGATTCCCTGAACGCTGCCGACATCACCTCTGGAAGAGCCGCTACGCGTGTCCGCGCCGAGAACGAGAACGTCGATCCGGATAACCGCCACTAGTCTTCCGACAGCAACTCTCGCGATCCAATACCCAGTCGACCTAATCGTGGAAGCCCCGGCAGTAGCACGTCGCTTCGGGTGAAAGCGCTCTCCGATCCGGGCCGGTCCTCACGTGGCAAAGCAGCCTAAATCGGTATAGCGACATATGATTTACCCGGTCGATTTCGACCGTTGATAAAGTGTCCGGGCTCGGATGTCGACAGGCCGACAATGGGACACAGCGGTGGGAATCCCCGTGCGACCCCTAAGGGGCGCAGTAGTGTTACACGGAATCCGACGAGAGGGCATCTCGACGCGACGGGCACAGGGAGATTGTTCGACCAGGCGACCCCTCGCAGTCTCGTCCGTCAACGTCGCATTCGAGAGTTATAACGACGACAACGACCGGGATCCGACCGTCGCGAAACGGACCATCGCTGTGGCCGCCCGGATCTTCGGGGGAACGAATTCCCAATACGGTGACTGGGATCCCGTCCGCCTCGTCCGATCAGCTACGAACCGGGGTCCTGACCGTCGCAGGGCGCTCTGTGCCGCCGCTTGCGAGCGCTCACAGGCGACCCGAGCAGTAGTCGTCATCAGTTCTCACCGCCACGGAATAGGGAGGCGGTTGCAGAGAACGACGAACGTGGAGAATGAGTGCCGGGAGACAGTACGCCAAGCCGCCATCCCACCGCCGCGGCTGAAGGATCGAGGTCGCTCGCGTCCGGATCGCGATCGGTCGTCCGTCGAACGAATACGCGGTCGATGAATCGACAGGGACTGTACCGAGAACGACCCCGCCAATCTCGGGCGGGCACACCGTGGCGGGAACGAGTGACATTGGCGACGACCGGGGAAGAACCCCGACGACAGTACGGGACGCCACTCGGCCTTCCGAAACGGTTCTTGCAGCTGCGGTGGCCGTTCCCGATCTATCAGGACGGCACCACGTCGTTCGCTCCTTGCCGACGAGGCAGGATCGGTGCCACGCCGAGCGACGCACGTTCGCGATCGCGTCGACGGCCGACCGCGTACGATCCTCTCGATCCGACAAACGATCTGTGAGTGCGCAACTACTCCGCCGTCGACGAGCGCCGATCGACACCGCGCAGCGAGGGATCTGTTGGTGCTGGCGCGACACATATCGGGGAAATAGAACCCGATCTTCGGGCCGCAACCCCAAGGGTTGGAGGCCCGAAAACACCGCCCCAGATCGGGAGCTCATCCGGCACTATCTGACAAAAATCTATTAAATTATGGCGACGCAGCGATCGTCTCGTCCCTGCGACTGAGATCCGGCCATCGTCAGGAATACCGCACAGATTGGCCGGCTAATTTTATCTGTGTCTGTAGCACCAGTGTATCTAATATTGAGGCTATATTCGAGGATCAGTGGCCGAATAAGCCAGAATTAGAGGACCATAATCGAGGATAAACTCTCTTATTTGTGCCCGTGGGACAGATTGAAGAGGGTGGCTCGAGTGCGACGGAACATGGCGAGCGAGGGAGACGAGACCGAGCGGACCGTCGTCAAAACGTACGTTCCCCGATACCAAAAGGAGATCTGGACCGACCAGGCCGACGAACTCGGCATGAGCCAGAGCGAGTTCGTCCGGACGATGGTCCAGGCCGGCCGCCGCGGGTTCGACGGCGGAGGCGCGTCCGAACGCTCCGACCCCCAGGGCCCGAACGCCGAAGACGGCGATCCAGCCGGTTCCGACGGTGGGGACGGCGACGGCCTCGACGATCGCGTCCTCTCGGTGCTCGACGGCGAGGAGTACCTCGACTGGGAGTCGCTGGTCGAGTCGCTCACCGGCGACATCGAGAGCCGCCTAGAGGACGCCCTGCAACAGCTTCAGTCCCGCGACGAGGTGCGCTACAGCGGCCGGCACGGCGGGTACACCCGGGTGGACGGATGAGTACGACCGGTCCCGCCGCCGGCGACGTCGACGACCCCGTGGGCTACTTCCTGCAGGACGTGGCGTACCACGGGAAGAGCGAGCGCACGAGAGACGCCTACGAGCGCGTTCTACGCCGTTTCGAGGCGTTTCTGGGCGACCCCGGCAGCAATCCGTCGGGGACGGCGACGGCGCTCTCGGAGGCGACGCACAGGGACTGCATGGCCTGGATCCACGAGATCCGCGGCGACGTCGCCGAGAGCACCGTCGCGACGTACGCCTCCTACCTCCACCGGTTCTACGCCTACATGACGCAGGTCGGGGCGTTCGAGTCGAACCCGATGGCGCTGGTCGTGGAAGAAATGGACGAGACCATCGACACCGACCCCGCACGGCGCGATATACCGCTTTCCGATATGCGGACCTTCGTCGTGGAGCTCTCGCACCCACTAGAGTGCGCCGTCGTCGTCACGCTCCTGAAGACGGGAATGCGCGTCGGCGAGCTCTGCAACCTGGACCGCCGCGACGTGCACCTCTCGGAGGTGCCGTTCGACCGCGACGGCGTCGCGGTCAGAGCGCAACTGGCCGAGCGCCCGGATTCGCTGTACGTCGACGCCGAACCGGCCCGCGGCGCGGTCACCAACGGCGAGGAGCGGACCGCGTCGAACAAGCGCAAGCGGGCGACGGTGATCCCCGTCGACGACGAACTCCGGACGGTGCTCGGCCGCTGGCTGGCAGTCAGGCCGGACAGCCACTCGCCCGCCGATCCGTTGTTCACCAGCACGAGCGGCGACTGGGGGAGCCGACTGACGCCCGACATGGTCCACCACCTCGTCGAGCGCCACGCCCGCGACCGCGGCTGGTACCAGTCGGGCGGGGGCGCGGAGGTGAACGTCACGCCGCACTACTTCCGGCACTTCTTCACTACACACCTCCGGGACCGGACGGGCGACCGGGGCGTCGTGAAGTACCTGCGCGGCGACGTGGCGCAGGACATCATCGACACCTACACCCACAACTGGGGCGACAGGGTGCGCGAGACGTACGAGGCGAACGTGTACGATCTGCTGTAGATCGGGTTACTGCTGTCAGTGCGACAGCCCAAGATTCGGACGTTCAGAGAAACCGATGGTTGATACCGAATAGATAAACTTCATATCGCTATACTGAATAGCCGGGGAGAGTGCCAGGCTCGGTCACCCCCGATCGCGGGGGCAAAGGGGTGAAGCCGGCTACCGACGTTGCGACGCCGCCGTCACAGCGATTTATCCCGCGCCGGAGAGTACGGGGGAGCATGGCGGACGACGAGACCCGCGTCTGGCTGGTCGAGCGAACCTACTCGGACGACGAGCAGAACATGATCATCCTCACCTACGCGACGCCGGACGGCGAGCGGTACTTCCGGAAGGAGCGGGCGCTCACGTCGTTCGGCGACGTGCGCGACACGACCGCGGCCGTCGAGGTCGGCCCGGACAACCTCGGGTCCGTCGGCGACCCCGATCTGCGGGAACAGTACGCGGCGGAGGCACAACGGATGGCCGAGGTACACGATCCGGACGACGTGATCTGACGGGCGCCGGTCACTGAGAGTCGTCGGCCGACGCTGCAGCGGGCACCCCGGTACGGAGTTCCCGCACGGCGGCCGGCACGTCCTCGGCGGGAACGACCGCAGCGCGCCGCCGGATCGATTCGTACGTATCGCGAGCGTCGTCGCCGGCTCGGTTGCGCTCCTCGAACGGCCGAGTTTCGACGACGACGATCGGATCCGCGTCGGCGAGCGTCCCGAGAATCTCGCGGTTTCCGGGGGTCAGCACCGGGTCCGCGAGCACCGTCGCGTCCGCGGCGGTCACGCGGTTTTCGAGCGCGGCGAGGGCATCGTCGTCGACCGCCTCGAACGGCGCGGTCGTGACGAGGTCCACGCCCTGTGCCCGCGCGGTTTCGGCGGCGGCGTCGCCCGCCGCGAGCGGCCCGGCCGAACGCTCGAACCCCGCTGCACCGAGCGCATCGAGAACCCGCGCGCCGGTCTCCCCGCCACCGACGACGTGGACCGTCGCGTCCTCGGCGGGGCGGTCCGCGAGCGCCGTCACGGAGAGGCTCCCGGTGACCCCGTCCCGCGTGACGACGGCGTCGGCGTCGAACGCGTCGGCGAGGTTCGCCTCCGAGAGCACCTCGGCCGGCGTTCCGTGGGCCAGCACCCCGCCGTCCGCGAGCATGACGAGTTCGTCGCAGTATCGCGCGGCCAGGTTCAGGTCGTGGATGGCGGCGACGGCCGTCTTCCCGTCCGCGACGAGGTCGGAGACGAGTTCCAGCGTCTCGACCTGGTGGTTCACGTCGAGGCTGGCCGTGGGCTCGTCGAGCAGGAGGACGGGCGTGTCCTGTGCGAGTGCGCGCGCGAGGAGGACGCGCTGGCGCTCGCCGCCGCTGACCGCCTCGACGGAGCGATCGGCGAAGCGCCCGACGCCGGTGCGCTCCATCGCGCGCTCGACGGCCGCGCGGTCGGCGTCCGTCGCTCGGCCGAAGCGGGACCGGTAGGGGTGCCGGCCCATCGCGACGGCGGTCTCCACGTCGAAGGAGAACGCGAGGTGCGTCTCCTGTGGCACCACGGCGACCCGCCTGCTCGCCGCCTTCGAGGAGAGGCGGTGGACGTCCTCGCCGTCGATCAGCACGCGCCCCGAATCGGGCGAGATCGCTCCGCTGATAGTCCGAAGCAGCGTCGTCTTTCCGGCGCCGTTCGGGCCGACGAGGCCGACGAAGGACCCCCGGTCAACGGACGCTGAGACGTCCGTCAGCACCTCGGTCCCGCCGAGCGAGACGGTGACGCACTCGACGTCGATCACAGCGCGGTCACCTCCCGCCGGCGGAGGAGAAAGAGGAAGAAGGGCGCGCCGAGCGCCGCGGTGACGATGCCGACGGGCACCTCCGCCGGGCCGGAGCGCGCGAGGGTGTCCGTGGCGACGAGGAACGAGGCGCCGGCGAGCGCGCTCGTCGGGAGCAGGACGCGGTGGTCCGGGCCGACGACGAGACGCATCATGTGCGGGACGATGAGGCCGACGAAGCCGATGACGCCGGCGACGGCGACGGCCGCCGCGGTGACGACGCTCGCGAGCGCCAGCAGCAGGCGCTTGGTGCGCTCGACCTCGACGCCGAGGTGGGTCGCGTCCTCCTCGCCGAGCAGGAGGACGTTGAGGTCCCCCGCGAACGCGAGGAGGACCGCGAACCCGACGAGGGAGACGGGGAGGGCGAACTCCACGTCGCCCCACGTCGACGCGCGGAGGTTGCCCATCAGCCAGTAGACGGCCTCCCGCAGTTGTTCGCCGGAGAGGACGAGCATGTAGGAGATGGCCGCACCGAGGAACGTCTGGACGGCGACGCCGGCGAGCAAAAGCGTCGCGACGGGCGTCCGCCCGCCCTCGGTCGCGATGGCGTACACGAGGAAGGCGGCCGCCAGCGCGCCGCCGAACGCAGCCGTCCGCGGACCGACCGGGACGGCCCCCGGGAGCGCGATGGCGGCCACCGCGCCGACCGCCGCACCGGAGGAGACGCCGATGATGGAGGGATCGGCCATCGGGTTCCGGAAGAAGCCCTGCATGACCGTGCCCGCGGCGGCGAGCGCGAACCCGACCACGCCCGCGAGGACGATCCGGGGTAGGCGGAGGCTGCCGACGATGCGCTGATCGGTCTCCGGGACGGAGAGCGAAAACGGGTGAACGTAGCCCACGTCGAGTCCGGGGACCGGGACGGACGCGGAGGTGAGCGGCAGCGGCGCGCTCGACACGGTGAGGCCCAGCGAGGCGGGGACGGCGACCGCGTTCAGCGCCGCCTTCGCCACGACCGCGTGGTCGAGCGGGACGGGCCCGATCGCGGCGCTGACGACCACGACGACGACGAGCAGGAGGGAGAGCGCGGCCGACCAGGCCGTCGCGCGGACGCCGGTGTGCATGCGTTGCAATCCGAGTTGCGTTAGGTAAATACTTATTGTCTACCCGCCGAACGGGCAGACGATGCTACGAGACGGACTTCGATTGCTAGTCGCGCTGCTCGTCGTCACGGCGGGCGTCGGCGCCGTCGCGACGACCGCCGGCGCGCAGACGGCACAGGACGCCCCGACCGCCGCGACGACGGGCGCGAGCACCGACGCCGCGCAGAACGACGACTGTACGTTCCCCGTCACGCTGGAGGACGCGAAGGGGACCGAGGTGACGATAGAGGAGCGGCCCGAATCGGTCGTGGCGCTCCAGCCGAGCGCCGCCCAGACGATGTGGGCTATCGGAGCCGAGGCCCAGGTGACGGGGATGCCCGTCAGTCGGTACACCGACTACCTCGACGGCAGCGAGGACAAGACCGACATCAGCCAGAACGACGGCGTGTCGATCTCCGCCGAGACGGTCGTCTCGCTGGAGGCCGACCTCCTGCTCGCGCCGAACAGCACCCCCGACGAGACCATCGCGCAGTTCCGCGACGTCGGGATGACGGTGTACGAGTTCCGGGAGGCAGAGTCGGTCGAGGACATCTACGAGAAGACGAACCGCACCGGCCGGCTGACGGGTAACTGCGAGGGTGCGGCCGAGGCCGTCGCCGAGATGCGGACGGAGATCGAGGTCGTTCAGGAGGCCGTTAGCGGCGAGGAGCCCGAGACGGTCTACTACCAGATGGGCGGCGGCTACACCGCCGGCGCGGACACGTTCATCAACCACGTCATCGAACTCGGGGGCGGCGAGAACATCGCCGTCGCCGCGAACGTCACGGGCTACGCCCAGCTCAGCGGCGAGGTGATCGCCGAACAGAACCCCGAGTGGGTCCTCGTGAACGAGGAGATGGGCCTGCAGGAGACCGAGGCGCTCGCGAACACGACCGCCCTGCGGGAAGACCAGATCATCGAGGTGAACGCCAACTACCTGAACCAGCCCGGGCCGCGGGTCGTGGTTCCGATCAGCGAGATCGCACAGGCGATCCACCCCGAGGCGTACGAGGAGGCGAACGTCTCCGTCCGCGGCGAGGCCGAGGCTGAGGCCGAAGCGGAGGCCGGCGGCAACGACTCCGACGGCACCACCGCCGACGACGCGAACGACTCCGGCGGCGAGTCGGACAACGACGGCCAGCCCGGCATGGGCGTCGCGCCCGCCGTCGCCGCGCTGGTCGGGACGCTCGCGCTGCTGACTCGGCGGCGCGACTGAAAAAGTCCTTAACCGCGGCGCGCGGACCGGGACGTATGGTCGAAAACGTCATCTGGCCCGCGTATCTCGACGCGGAGAAGACGCGGAGCGAGGGGCGGCGGGTGCCGCAGGACATCGCGGTGCCCGAGCCCACCGTCGACGAGATAGCGGAGGCAGCGGGACAGGTCGGCTACGACGCCGTGATCGAACGCGACGTGGCGTACTCGCGGGAGGGCCACGAGAAGCGCGGGCGCGTCCTCATCAAGAACGCCGACGACGACGCGAAAAACGACATCGTTCAGGCGGTCGCCGCGTACGTGACCGCCCTCCGGGAGTGATGCAGCGCCTCGGCGAGGTCGTGCGCACCGCGCAGGGCCTCGTGATCGTGCGGGTGCCGGACGACGACGCGCCGGACATCGGGACGGAGGCCGTCGACGAGTCGCTGAACGAGGTCGGCCGGGTCGTCGACGTGTTCGGCCCGGTCGACCGGCCGTACGTCGCCGTCTCGCCCGACGACGACCGGACGCTCGCGACGATGCTCGGGCAGAAACTGTACGCGCGGTAACGCAACTGCCATACCGCAGGCCTCCGAAGCGACGCGCACATGGAACAGCGACACCGCGTCTACGCCGCGGTCGCCGCGACCGTCGGCATCTTCCTGCTGGTACAACTGGGGGCGCTGGCCCTCGTCGAACCGTTCCAGTCGGCGGGCTACCAGGCCGTCGAAGACCCGAACGACCCGACAAACAGCGTCGCGTACTTCGCTGCGATCCTCGTCGCCACCGCCGTGATGCTCGCGGCGATCAAGTTCGACGTGCGCTGGTTCATCCGGGGGGTCCTCGTGTTCACCAGCGGCCTGCTCACGTGGTACGTCCTCAACGTCGTCGTCCCGCCGCTCGTCACCGTCGCGGTCGGCGGCGTCGCGGTCAACGTCCTCGCGGTGGCGGGCGCAGCCGCCGTCGTCGTCGGCCTCCTGGTCCACCCCGAGTGGTACGTCATCGACGTCGCGGGGATCATCATGGGTGCGGGCGCGGCGGGCATCTTCGGGATCAGCTTCGGCCTGCTACCGGCGCTCGTCCTGCTCGTCGCGCTGGCCGTCTACGACGCCGTCAGCGTCTACGGCACCGAGCACATGCTCACGCTCGCCGAGGGCGTGATGGACCTCAACGTCCCCATCATGTTCGTCATCCCGACGACGCTACCGTACTCCTTCCTCGACTCGATGGAGGAGGCCGAAGAAGCGGCCTCGTCGGAAGGGGACGTCGCGACCGCCGACGAGACCGACGCGAGCGATCCGGACGAGACCGGCGTCACCGACGAGTCGCCGCTGGAGCGCGACGCCCTGTTCATCGGCCTCGGCGACGCCGTGATGCCGACGATCATCGTCGCGAGCGCCGCGTTCTTCGTCGACGAGGGTGCCATCGCCGTCCCGGGCATCGCGCTGAACCTCGCCGCGCTGACGGCGATGGTCGGCACGCTCGCCGGACTGGTCGTCCTGATGGGTATGGTGCTGAAAGGTCGGGCCCACGCCGGCCTGCCGCTGCTCAACGGCGGCGCGATCGGGGGCTACCTCGTCGGCGCGCTGGCGAGCGGGCTGACGCTCACGCAGGCGCTGGGGCTGTGAAGCCGGTCGAACGCGGGGCGCCGGAGACAAGATATTTACAGAAACGCGTGTGGCGGTAATATATGGACTGGGGATTCCGGATCCGGAAGGACGTACCTGCGTGGGTGCAGACGCTCGTGCTGATAGCCGCGATCCTGCTTATCGCCGCGCTGCAGCGCTTCGGCGTCGTCTGAGGTTTTCGCGCGTCGCAGGACCGTCTCCTGCGCGCAAGCGGTCGGGGTGGCGTCGCGTGCGGGCCGCCCCGGATCGCGAACCGACGACTCGGGACCGAACGCTATCGGCCCGTGAGCGCCTCGCTCGCGGGGGCGAACTCGATCTCCGAGCCGAGGTCCTCGTCGACGGCCTTGTCGTAGAGCAGTTTCGCCGCGGCGACGGTCTCGATGCCCGTGCCGCCGCTGTCGAAGACGGTGATCTCGTCGTCCGACTCCCGGCCGGGGGCTTCGCCGGCGACGACCTCACCGAGTTCCGCGTGGACGTGGTCCTCCCCGACGACGCCTTCCTCCACCGCGTGGATGAACGACCCGGCGTCCTGCGAGACCCGCGCCCGGAGGTCTGGGACGTACTTCGAGCGCTCGATGGTCGTCGCGTCGAGTTCGCGCTTCTCGGGGTGGTACTGGCCCATCGCGGTGACGTGTGTGCCCTCGGAGAGGAGGTCGCCGTCGAACACCGGCTCGCTCGCGGTCGTCGCCGTGATGACGACGTCGGCGTTCTCGACGGCCGCGGAGCTGCTGGCGACCGCCGCGACGGCGGCGTCGAGCCGCTCGTTCATCTCCGCGGCGAACGACTCGCGGCGCTCCTTCGTCGGCGAGTACACGTCGACGGTTTCGATGTCGCGGACCTCGACCGCCGCGCGGAGCTGGCCGCGGGCCTGCGCGCCGCTGCCGATCAGCGCGACCGAGGTGGCGTCCTCGCGGGCGAGCGCGTCGAGGCCGACGCCCCCCGCGGCGCCGGTCTTGAACGGGTTCATGCTCGCGCCGTCGAGCACCGCCAGCGGCTCGCCGCTCTCGGCGTCGAAAAGTGGCGTCACGAACCAGGCGTCCTCGGCCCCGAAGCCGGCTGCGTACATGTAGCCACCCATCGCGCCCGTCTCCGGGAGCACCGCGGAGTAGCCCGTCAGCATCCCCGGCGGGTCGGCGTTGCCGAGTTTCGTCCGCGGCTCGGCGGGCGCGCCCTCGCCGCGCTGTCGGTAGCCCTCCCTGACGGCCTCGACGTACTCTCGAACGGTCGCGAGGCCGGCGACGTCGTCGCTCGTCAGAAACCGTACGGACGTCATGTGAAAATCGACGGCCACGAGCGTGAAAAGCGTTGATGAGGTGGGATCGCGGCAAGGGAGGTGGGAGAACGGAGGGGGAGTGCGGAGAGCGGGGAACTGAGAGCGGAGAAAGTGGGAGCGGAGAAAGACGAAACGGAGAGAAGCTGAAAGCGGTGTTAGTCGGCGTTGACCGGCGCGACCTGCGCGGTCTGTTCGCGCGCGGTGTCGGCGTCGTCGACGGGCGCGTTGACGAACATCGCGTGGCCCATGAGGGCGACGGGAACGCTCGCAGCGATGGGGACAGCGGTGGTCAGGCCGAGGCCGGCGGTGGTGAGGGCGGCAGTGAGTCCGAGCAGTGCAACAGGGATGAGGCCGAGGACGACGTCGTAATATCCGGTCATAATTCGTATTACATACTATGCGGGATACGCATATAAGTGTTCCCCATAGGCACCACGTATTTCACCAATTAGGAACGAATATCACCTGCATTTGATACTCATAACTTATGAAAACCCAATGGATCAAAGAACAACGTATACAGGGCCCCTCCGCAGCAGAATCGGCGTTCTTCTGAAACGGCGGGTTTCTCCCCGATTCGGCAGCGACAATTGCCGGGATCCGACGGAACCCCCCTCGCCGATCGGGGGTACTGGCATTATTTGGGAGGAGAGGTGGCTATTAGTGAACGCGTGCCACATTCTGATTTGCGCGCGCGGGGGGCTGCCGTCTTCTGTCGGAGCGCGTCCGAGCGCGTGCTGGGCTCACCGAGGCCCGTTCTGTCATCCCACCTTTCGGGACCATTCGCCGCTTTTCGAGGAGTTAAAGCAGGCAGCCGCGTAACCGTCGCCAACGTGAACGGCAACGACAGGTCGATCGTCGGACTCGTGATGGTCGGCCACGCGATGGTGCACACCTACGAGCTGTCGATCCCGATCCTCGTCTCGGTGTGGCTCCTCGAGTTCTCGACCACGGCGGCCACGCTGGGGCTGGTCGTCACGGCCGGGTACGCGCTGTTCGGCGCCGGCGCGCTCCCCGGCGGGATGCTCGCCGACACGTACGGCTCCCAGCGGGTGATCGCCGCCTGCCTCCTCGGGATGAGCGGCTCCTTCCTCGCGCTCTCCGTTGCGCCGTCGATACCGTTCATCACGCTCGCGCTCCTCCTGTGGGGGATCGCGGCGAGCGTCTACCACCCTTCGGGACTCGCGCTCATTAGTAAGGGCGTCTCAGAGCGCGGCAGCGCCTTCGCGTACCACGGGATGGCCGGCAACGCGGGCATCGCTCTGGGGCCGCTCGCGACGACGCTGCTGCTCATCCCCTTCGAGTGGCGCGCCGTCGTCGGGCTCCTCGCGGTGCCGGCCGCGCTCGGCGGCCTGTACGCCATCCGGGCGGACGTCGACGAGAGCGCCGAGGTCGCCGCGGACGGCGACGGTCGCTCCGGCGCCGTCTCCTCGCTCGAGGAGTTCGTCGACGGCACCCGGGCGCTCTTTTCGGGCGCGTTCGTCGGCATCTTCCTCGTCGTCATCATGTCCGGGCTGTACTACCGCGGCGTGCTCACCTTCCTGCCGGAAGTGCTCGGCGAGTTCGACGCGTTCGCGCCCGTCACCGTCGGACGTGAGGAACTCGAACCCGCGCGGTACGCCTACGTCGCGCTCCTGATGGTCGGGATGGCGGGCCAGTTCGTCGGCGGGAAGCTCACCGACCGGATCCGGCCGGAACTGGGCATCGGTGCGGCGTTCGGCGCGCTCGCCGTCCTCGCGCTCGCGTTCGTCCCGGCGGCCGACGCCGGCCTCGGTCCCTTCCTCGTCGTCGGCGCCGCGCTCGGGTTCACCCTGTTCGTCGTCCAGCCGCTGTACCAGGCGACCGTCGCGGAGTACACGCCCGCCGGCACCCGGGGCCTCTCCTACGGGTTCACCTACCTCGGGACGTTCGGCATCGGCGCGCTCGGCGGGACCGTCGCCGGCGCGGTGCTCACGTACGGAACGTCGCTGACCCTGTTTCTCGTCCTCGCGGTCGTGGCCGCGACCGCCTCCGCGACCGGCTTCGTCCTCGCCCGCCGCTAGGCGTTCCGGCGCGACGCCAGGAGCCGCCCGGCCGCGATGCGCCACGCCGTCAGCGAGAGGAGGCCGACGCCCGTCATGACGAGCGGGAACGGCCACGTCGTCCCGCCGGTGAAGTACGGCGACCCGCGGAGCAGCAGGCCGACGTTCGCCGCGCCGAGCCACGCCCCGGCGGCCAGCCGCGCAGCGCGCGCCGGCGTCGCGACCGCGCCACGCTCGTGAGCGCGGACCAGCGGCGCGGCGACGAACCACCCGATCAGGAACGGCGCGACGGTTTCGATCACCGCCAGCGGTTGGGAGAGCGGGCTGATGCCGTGGCTCAGCGATCCGCCGGTCACGAACAGCGCGATGACGAGCGCGTCGCCGCCGACCAGCGGGAGCGAGTCCGTCGCTCCCTCCTCGCGGACCTCCGAGTCGTACGATCCCATGCGCGACGGTGCGGTCCCCACGACTATCGTTCCGGCGGTTTCGCGGCGGCGGATCCGCGCCGCCGCGGACAGCCGGGCGGGACCGCCCGCGACGCGGCGGGTTTTATCACCGTCCGGCGAAGTCGGTTCGGGTATGTCACGGGGCGAGGCGGACGAGGCGGAACCGCCGGACATCGACGACGCGCTGCAGGAACTGGAGGAGCTGGAGGAGCTCGTCGACTCCGAGGCGGAGCGCGAGCAGGTCAGGGAGACGATGCGTACCCTGCGGGAGGCCAAGGATCCCCGCCTGTTCGGCAGGATCCGCTCGGCGTTCGACATCCGCGACGCGGGCGAGGCGCTCGTCGGTAGCCTCGTGTTCGGCGTCCCGATGCTCGTCGAGGACGGCACGAGAGACGTCGGGACGTACATCGCCGCGAACCCGCCGTATTTCGTGTTGACGCTGGCGATCGGGCTGGTCGTCACCGTCGGCATCCTCCACGCCGTGCGCTTCGAAGAGGTCGAGAGCGACCTCATCCTCGGGATCGTCCCGCGGCGGCTCGTCGGCATCCTGGCCATCGCGGGGATCACCGCCGCGGTGCTGATGACCGCGTGGGGACGCGTCGACTGGGCCGACCCGTGGGTCGCCACCTGCCAGACGTCGGTGACGGGCGTCGTCATGGCCATCGGCGCGGCGCTGGGCGACATCCTGCCCCACGAGTGAGAACGTGAGGTCGACTCGCGGAGCGCCGACAACGGTTTGTACCGCCCCCGAGAGATGCCGGGCATGAACCGAACGCACGCGCTCGGCGTCGCGCTGACCGGCGTCGGCGCGCTCGGGTACGCCGTCGGCGTCGCCGTTCCCTATCCCGGTCGCGCGTTCACCGTGACGGCCGTGATGGTCGGCGTGACGCTGTGGGCCGTCGGCCGGACCGGGGGTGCGGTCGCGTGACCGTCGAGGCCGTCGCGTACGACAACGAGGGGGCGGAGTCGTACGACGACATCGCGACCGCCCGGGACGCCGACGGGACGACGTGGGTGCGCGTCGTCGCGCCGACCGAGGCGGAACTGCAGTCGATCCGGGACTGCTTCGGGATCCACCACCTCGAAACCGAGGACGTGCAGAACAACGTGCGCCCGAAGGTCGACGTGCTCGACGACCACACGTTCGTGCTCGCCAAGGAGGCCGAGATACCGAGCGGCGAGACGACGTTCATGGAGGAGCTGAAAGACGACCCCGTCGGCCTCTTCTTCGGCGACGGCTGGATCGTCACCGTCTCGCTCGACCGCATCGAAGCGGTCGAACGGGCCTGGTCGGCGGTCCACCGGGGCGACACACGGCTGGTGGCGCGCGGCCCGGACTTCACCGCGTACCGGATCCTCGACGGCGTCGTCGACGACTACTTCGGCCTGCTCGACGACATCGAGGACGACATCGAACTCGTGGAGGAGGAGGTGATCGACTCGCCCGACGTGGGCACGCTAGAGACGATCCACAGCCTCCGCCGGGAACTGCTCTCGCTCCGACGGGTGGTGTGGCCCATGCGCGACGCCGCCAGCGTGCTCGCGCGCGGCGACCCCATCCACGTCAGCGAGGACGCGGAGAAGTACTACCGCGACGTGTACGACCACCTCGTGCAACTGGTCGACCTCGTCGAGACGTACCGCGACCTGACCGGCGGCGCGCGCGACATCTACCTGAACACCCTCTCGATGTCGACCAACGACGTGATGAAGAAGCTCACCGTCGTCGCCACCATCGTCCTCCCGCTGACGTTCGTGGTCGGAGTGTACGGGATGAACTTCGAGGGGAGCCCGTACAACATGCCGGAACTCGGCTGGACCCACGGCTACCCGGCGGTGATGATCGGGATGGCTCTCGTGTCGGTGATCATGGTGTCGTACTTCCGGCGGGAGGGGTGGCTGTAGGCGGTCGCTCACTCCTCCGGCCGGATCCGCGCCAGCCGCATCGCGTTGCCGGTGACGGCCGTCGTCATCCCGACGTCGCCGGCCAGCACCGCGACGACCAGCGAGACGTACCCGAGCGGGATGCCGACGGCGAGCAGGGCCTTCACGCCGAGGCTGGCCCAGATGTTCTGCCGGATGACGCCGTTGGCGGTCCGGGAGAGGTCGACGAGGTACGGCAGCTTCGAGAGGTCGTCGGCCATCAGCGCGATGTCGGCCGTCTCGATGGCGGTGTCGGTGCCCGCCGCGCCCATGGCGATCCCGACGTCCGCCGTGGCGAGGGCGGGCGCGTCGTTGATGCCGTCGCCGACCATCGCGACGGTGCCGTACTCCTCGCGGAGGCGGGAGACCGCGTCGACCTTCTCGTCGGGGAGCAGTTCCGCCTCGTAGCGCTCGATGCCGACCGACTCCGCGATGGCGCGGGCGGTGCCCTCGTTGTCGCCCGTGAGCATGACGGGTTCGACGCCGGCATCTTTCAGCCGCTCGACGGCCCGCTTCGCGTCCTCGCGCACCGTGTCGGCGACGGCGACGACGCCCTCCAGCGCGTCCTCGGTCCCGACGAGGATCACCGTCTTCCCCTCGGACTGGAGGCGCGGGATGGTCTCATCGAGCAGGTCGAGACAGCCCTGTCGGTCGCACTGCTGTCGGGGCTCGCCCACCACCGTCCCACCATCGGTCGCGAAGTGGACGTGGTCCAGATCGAACCCCAGCTCCTCGAAGAAGGCGGGCTTGCCGGCGTAGTGGGTCGTGCCGTCGAGGTCGGCGCGGACGCCCTTCCCGGTGATGGCCTCGAAGTCGGACACGTCGGCCTCGCCGGTGACGGTCTCGTCGGCCCGCTCGACGATGGCGTCGCCGATGGGGTGCTCGCTCCGGCGCTCGACGCCGCGGGCGCAGGCGAGGACGCTCTCCGCGTCGTTGTCGCCGAGCGGGACGACGTCGGTGACGGCGAGTTCACCGGTCGTGAGCGTCCCGGTCTTGTCCAGCGCGACGGCGTCGACCTCGCCCATCGTCTCCAGGTGGTCGCCGCCCTTGATCAGGACGCCGTTGCGCGCCGCGCTCGTGACGCCTGAGACGACGGAGACGGGCGTCGAGATGACGAACGCGCAGGGACAGGCGATGACGAGCAGGGCGATGCCGCGCACCACCCAGTCCACCCAGTAGTAGCCCAGCAGCGGCGGGATCGTCGCGGTCAGGATCGCGGCCGCGGTGACGACCGGCGTGTAGTAGCCCGCGAAGCGGTCGACGAACTGCTCGCGCTCCGTGCGGTTCTCCTGTGCCCCCTCGACGAGGTCGATGATGCGTGCGATGGTGCTGTCGGCCGACGCCGCGGTGACCTCGACTTCGAGGTAGCCCTGCTGGTTGATCGTCCCGGCGTACACCTCCGCGCCCGGCGTCTTGTCGACCGGGACGCTCTCGCCGGTGATCGGGGCCTCGTTGACGGCGCTTTCGCCCTCGGTCACGGCGCCGTCGAGCGGCACCTTCTCGCCGGGTTCGACGACGACCGTCTCGCCGACGGACACGGCGTCGACCGGGACCTCCTCGAGTTCGCCGTCCCGGCGGACGACCGCCGTCTCGGGCGCGAGTTCGAACAGCTCTTCCAGCGAGCGCCGCGCCCGCGTCACAGAGTAGCGTTCGAGCAGCTCGGCGAGGTTGAACAGGACGGCGAGCGACGCCGCCTCGACGAGCAGGTTCTCGCCGGGGACGAACAGCGTCAGCCCCGTCGCGGCGAGCACCGCGGCCGTCATCAGGAAGTCGATGTCGAGGCTCCGGTTCCGCGCCGAGTAGTAGCCGTTCCGGACGATGACCTGCCCGCCGGCGACGACGCAACCCAGCAGGAGCGCGTCGACGACGACCCACTCCTGACCGAGCGCCGTCAGGAGCGTCGCGTTCGCCCCGGGGAGGACCCACCGGACGACCAGCGCGAGCGCGAGGAAGACGCCGGCGACGCCGGTCTTCAGCGCCCGCGGGCTCCGCCAAACGGACTGCGGGTCGTCCTCGACCTCTCGGGGACCGCCCGAGACGACCTCGTAGCCGGCGCGCTCGACGGCGGCGATCACGTCCGCCGCGTCGGTCGCGCCCGCGTCGTACTCGATGCTGAGCTTTCCCGCCGTGGGGTTGGGTTCGACGGCGTCGACACCCGGCACGTCGGCGACGCTTCCCTCGACCTTGGACGCGCAGGAGGGGCAGTCCATCTCGGGGACCGACAGGGAGAGGGACTCGCGGCCGTCGGCCGCGCCACCCCCGCCGTGGTCGTGGTGACTCATCGTCCGTCGGTAGGCGACCGACGTTTATTAACTACGCTGTTACGAAACGGCGGCTAAATCGTATTTGCTAATAAAAGAGCCGGTATTGATTATTAAACCGCCACGAATTCGGTCGAAGCGACGCCGCCCGGCCGCCGATCCGCCGAGACGCCACACGTACAAGACATATATGTCAAGACATACTACCCGTCGCGTGATGGCTGTGACCGACGACAGACGAGGGTGCGAGGGCTGCGGCCGGACGCTCCCCGTCGACGACCTGTACTCGGTCACGATGCCCGACGGCTACACCGCGGTCTGCTGTCCCGAGTGCAGGGAGTTCGCCGAGACCGCCGCGGAGAAGCAGGCCGAACTCGACCAGCGCCGCCGCGCCTGCGACGGCTGCGGCGCCGAGCACCGGCTGGAGTCGCTGTCGGAGGTGACGCTGTCCGACGGCACGTCCGTCCTCTGCTGCGACGACTGCGAGCGCCACGTTCCGGGACGGGGCGGCTCGACCGCCGCGGGCGGCGGCGAGAGCAGCGCGCGGAACGGCACCGGTGACGCCGGCGACGCGGCCCAGGCCGGGGATACCGTCGGCGGCGAGACAGCAGCGGTCCGGAACGACTGCGACCAGTGCCGGGAGTCGTTCAGCGTCGAACTGTTCCAGGTCGAGACGGTCGACGGCCGCACCCAGGCGTTCTGCCCCGACTGCAAGGACGAGGGCCTCGACGACGGCGTGGTCAGGAGCGTCCGGATGCGTCGGTCCGAGGCCTACGCCACGCTCGCGGTCGACGGCGACGCCGACGAGGAGGCGATACGGGACGCGTACCTGGAGAAGGTGAAGCGGGTCCACCCGGACCGCGCTGACGGGAGCCGAGCGGAGTTCAAGCGCGTCAAGCGGGCCTACGACCGGCTCACGGACTAGTCCTCACGCTGGAGGAACCCCATCGTCGCGGGGTCGAAGTGGTACCGCGCGCCGCAGTCCCCGCAGTCGGCGTGGATCGTCCTGCCGTGGTCGTGAAGCCGCCACAGTTCCTTCTGGCGCTGGTCTATCGTCAGCGTCACCGGCGCGCCGCAGTCCCCGGCGTTGCAGGGGAACCGGACGTACCACTTCGGCGTCGACAGCGAGCCGAGCGGCGCCAGCTCCGACCGGAGCCGCGAGAGCAGGTTGAACACCGTCGCGTCCATGTTCTCCCGGTCGAGTTCCACGCCGTCTATCCCCCGGAGATAGCCCCCGATGTCCGCCTGTCGCTCGAACACCGGGACGATCGGCACGCCGCGCGCGACCGCGTATCCGATCTCCTGGTTGATCCACTGGTTCGAGGCGGCCGCCTCAGTCACGACGACGACCATGACGTCGCACTCGTTCAGTCGCCCCTTCAGGTGCTCCCTGCTCCGGCCCGGTTCCACCTCCTCCGCCGCGACGTGGACGTCGAACGGGAAGTTCCGGACCGACCGGAACAGCGATTCGACGACGTCCACGTCCCCCGGCGCGTGCGAGACGAACACTCGCTCGTCGCTCATGTACGCTCCCTGGTACGGTCGGGTCTTAACTGTTTCATGCGACGCCTCGCGCCGGCGGGCGACGAGGGCCGGTCGCGGCGGGATCCGCCCGTCGCCGTCGTGTCTGACGACTGGTTCGACGTGTCTCCGCTGCGTAGCAATTCCGGGGGTGCCCCCATACGTTTATGCCGACTGTGATATTACAGTAGGATGGGGGGAACGATGCACGATCTAACAGGGTTCCAGCGGGACCTACTGACAGTGATCGCTGGGCTCGACGACCCACACGGACTCGCGATCAAAGAAGAACTGGAAAAGTACTACGAGACCGAGATACATCACGGTCGGTTGTATCCGAACCTCGACACCCTCGTCGACAAGGGGCTCGTCGAGAAGGGGGAACTCGACCGGCGGACGAACTACTACGCGCTCACCCAGCGGGGGAAACGGGAGATCGAGGCCCGGCGCGACTGGGAGCAGCAGTACCTCGAAGCGGACTCCGAATCGGCGACGATTTCGTAGCGGGACGGCCCTCCGGCAGGCCGCGCCGCAACGGTTAAACACGAGTACGGCCAGCGCCAACGGAGGGGCGTGACCGACCGCGACAGCTTCTTCGACGACGACAGCGTGGCCAGCGCCGCGGCGTCGACCGACCGCTCGCCGGAGGAACTGCGCGACCTCGTCGAGCGCCATCAGGCGGGGATGCGGGACAACCCCGGCATCGACGGGCTCGTCTACGAGTGGCGGAAGACGCTCCGGGAGGACCCGCTCCTGTTCGCCGACGGGGACGCGTACTACGTCGCTCTACCGCGCCGCATCTGGCGGCAGTTCGCGACGGCACACGGGCTGAGCGACGAGGAGTTCGAGGCGCTGCTCGCCGTCCACGACGACGCCGTCCGCGACGCGGCGGCGGGCCGCGAGGACGCGGACCTCGGAAAACTCGACGACGACGTCGCGATGGTACTGCTGAAGGAATAGCTACTTTTCCTCGGTCGTGTCGAGCACCTTCCCCGAGAACTCGGTCTGCGTTAGCTCGTCGTCGCGGAGGCGCTCGACCCACTCGTCCTCGGCGCGCCACGTCCCGATCACCTCGCCGTCCGTGTCGGTGACCGTCGCGTCCACGCTGACGGCGTCGCCGTGCTCCTCCCTCGCGTCCCAGACCATCTGGAGGACGCGACCGACCTGCCGCTTCGGGAAGCCGTCCGCGGCGGCGATCGACTCGTACTCGATGGTGAGTTCGCCGTCGGACTCGGTCAGGTTCGTGAGGTAGACGCCCTGTCCCATCAGACGGTCTTCGAGTCGCTCCTCGAAGGGCCGTTCCTCGTCGTCGGCCTCGGATTCGGTCATGGGTCGACTTGGGCTCCGGGGGTGTTATACCTTCACAACGGCTCCACGAGGTCTTCCAGCGCCGCGGCGGGGTCGTCCGCCTTGGCGACGCCGCTGGCCAGCAGGACGCCGTCCGCGCCGAGCTCGCGCGCGGCGACGAGGTCCTCGCCGGTGGAGATACCCGCGCCGCAGTACACGTCGACGTCCTCGTCGACGGCGGCGGCCGCCTCGACCGCGTCGCTGACGATGTCGGGGTCGGCCTTGCTGACCGGCGTCCCCGTCCCGATGAGCTCCGGCGGTTCGACGGCGACGGAGTCCGGCCCGAGCGCCGCTGCGGCGGCCACCTGGTCCGGGTTGTTCGCGCAGACGCAGGTGTCGAAGCCGACGCGCTCGGCCGCGTCGAGCGACCCGTCGACGTCCGCCAGCTTCAGGCGGTTCTCCGAGTGGTTGAGCAGGGTGCCCGTCGCGCCGGCGTCGGCCGCCGCTTCGGCGAGCGCGCTACCGGTGTGGCTCCCGTGCTCGACCGGGCTCACGTGCTGGGCCCAGGTCTCTACACCCGTTTCGGCGACGGCCGGGAGGTGCGCCGCCTGCGGCGCGATCGCTATCTCGGCGTCCGTGGTGTCGTTTACCTCCGCCGCGGCCTCCGCGACCGCGACCGGGTCGCAGGGGTACGCCTTCAGGTTGACCAGAACGAACATACGAATACCGCGTCCACCGCGGGACAAATAGGTTCCGAGAACCGCCGAAATCGCCGGAACCCCAGAGGGGCGCCGGTATCAGTCCTTGCGCTTGACGACGTCGCCGAGCGTGTACTCGCCGGTGGAGGAGCCGCCTTCCCACTCGCCGCTCTCGCCGCCCTCGCCGGTGAGGCTGATGTCGAAGTACCGCTCCAGCTTGTCCTGCAGGTCGTCGCTGGGGAGGGTGTCGCCGCGCTCTATCTTGCGGATCAGGCTCGCTTTCTCGTTGAGTTCGTTCGCGAGGTCGGCCTGAGAGAGCCCCTCGTTCTCGCGGGCGCGCCGGATGCGGTCGTCGTAGTCCTGCGCGAGTTCGTCCATGTCGTCGAACATGTCCGAACGCCCGCCGGAGCGGCCGCCGCCGGAGGAACCGGCCGACGCGGTCGTGCTCGTCCCGCCGGAGGCGGAACTCGACGACCCCGAGGAGCCCGTGGAGTACTTCGTCGAGGCGTCGCTCGACGACTGGGTCTTGACTTCGGTCCCGAAGTCCGAGCAGTTGTCGCAGACGTCGAGTTCGGCGCCTTCGACTTTCACTTTCTTCGGAGAGGAAGTCTCGGCGCCGCACATCTCGCACTGAACCATACTCAGTCGTTTATCACGCCGCTGTATAAATGATGCGACGGCGGGGGTCAGGAGAGCCGGCCCCACGCCTCGGAGAACCGCTGGAACGCGGTGAGGTGGCCGACGACCGCGAGGAAGGCCAGTAGCCACCCCGGCAGCGACAGGCCGTACAGCGTCGCGTCGACGAAATAGGCGACGTAGCCGACCGCAGCGATGATGACCAGCCGGTCCGCACGGCCGACCAGCCCCGCGTACAGCCGGTCGAGGCCGACCGCCTGCGCCTGGGTGCCGAGGTAGGAGGTCATCAGGACGCCCGTGACCGCGGCGAGGCCGAGGGCGTACCGCTCGACGCCGGCCGCGACGCCGGCGATGATGACGATGTCGGCGTACCGGTCGAGGACGTGGTCGAGCAGGTCGCCGGCCTCGGACTGGACCCCCTGCTTCCGGGCGAGCGCCCCGTCGATCACGTCGAACCACCCGTTCAGCACCACCAGCGTCGACCCGATCGCGTACCAGACCGGGTCCGCGCCGGCGAGGTAGTATGCGACGCCCGCGCCGGCGGCGACGAGGCCCGCGACGGCGCTGACGCCGTTTGGCGTGAGGCCGACGCGGTCGGCGGCGTTCACCCACGGGTCGAGGAAGCCGCTCACGTACGGCCGGAGCTGGTCGAGCGTCATAGGTAGTCGATGAAGGAGACGGTGCCCGCGCTCGGTTCGCGCTCGCCCGCGACGACGGCCTCGATCTCGTCGGCCACCGCGTCGGGGTCGCGGTCGGTCGTGTCGATCTCGTACACCGCGTCCGTCCCGTGGCCCTCGACGGCCTCCGTGAGTATCACGTCGAGCGCCTCGCTCTCGGCGTTCTCCTCGGCTTTGGCTTCGGACTCGCCGCGCTCGCGGAGGCGGCGTTCGAGCTCCTCGGGGTGACAGCGCAGGACGACGACCCGGTCGCTGTCGAGGTGATGGGCGAGGTGGGAGTCCAGGATCAGGTCCTCCCGGTCGCCCAGCCACTCCTCGACGGCCCCGACGTCGGCGATCACGCTGTCGCGCTCCTCGTCGACCTCGTCGTACAGTTCCTCCTCGCGGACGACCTCGTTGAGGTGGACCACGTCGAGGTCGGTGTCGAGGCGGTCGGTCGCGGTCGTCTTGCCCGTGCCGGGCGTGCCGGTGACGGTGACTCTCATGCGAGCACCTCGTTCAGTTCGCTCACGGCGGTGCGGGTCTCCTCGCGCGTGCCGCAGGTGACGCGAACCCACTCGGGCAGGCCGTAGCTCGACGTGTCGCGGACGATGACGCCGCGGCGCTTCAGCGCCTCGTACACCTCGGTGCCGTCGCCGACCCGCACCAGCACGAAGTTGCCGGCGCTCGGGAGCACCGGCGCGTCAACGTGGTCGCGCATGTACTCGCGCGCCCAGCGGGCGGTCTCGACGGACTCCGCGACGTGTTCGCGGTCGCCCATCGCGGCGATACCCGCGCGGCAGGCGATCTCGCTCGCGGCGAACGGCGTGTTCACGCGGGCGTAGGCGTCGGCCCAGTCCGCGGGGACGACGGCGTAGCCGAGGCGGACGCCGGCGAGGCCGTACGCCTTCGAGAACGTCCGCAGGACGGCCACGTCGTCGCGGGTCTCGCGGTCTTCCGTGGCGTCCGAGAGGCCCGCCTCCTTGCTGGCGGCCCCGCCGACCAGCGAGACGGCGGAGGGCTCGGCGGCGTACTCGCCGTACGCCTCGTCGACGACGACCAGCGTCTCCTCGTCGGTTTCGGCGGCGATGCGCTCGATCTCGTCGAGGCTCATCACCTGCCCGGTCGGGTTGTGCGGCGAGGTGACGTAGACGACGCGCTCGCCGTCGTAGGCGTCGAGGACGACGTCGGCGTCCATCGCGAAGTCGTCGTCGGCCGAGAGCGGGTACTCGTTCACGCGGCCGTGGTGGTAGCGGGCGCTCATCGCGTAGTAGGAGAAGCCGGGGTCGGGCACGAGCACCTCGTCGCCCGGTTCCAGCGTCGCGCGGGCCAGGTAGTCGAGCGCGCCGTCGCCCCCGTTCCCCAGCCACACCTGCACGTCGGCCACGTCCCAGGCGTCGGCGACGGCGGCGGTGAGGTCGGTGTGAGCCGCCGTCGGGTAGGCGTTGACGCCGCCGGCCGTCCCGCGGACGGCCTCGCTCGCCGCCGGACTCGGCCCGAGCGGGTTCTCGTTCGACGCGAGCTTGACGAACTCTTCGGGGTCGCGACCGAGCTCGCGGGCGACTTCCTCGATGCCGCGCCCCGCCTCGTACGGGACGTGGTCCGACAGGTCGCGTGGTTGCATAGACGAGGCAAGTGCGTGACGGGTCTTAAGATTGCTCAAGGAGCGCGAACGGACCCCCACCGTGCACCGAGCGGTGGCTCGTCGGGCCGTGTGGCCGCCGGTCGCGGGGACGACCGCTCCGGTATACGCCGCCTGAAACGGGCGCAGGCGGTCACTACGGCGGACGGGGTTTCAGAATAGATATCATTACGAAGTGATCTCGGGGAGACGGTTAGGACAGAGATGACCGACGACGTAACGAGACGGACGCTGCTCCGCCGCGGCGCCGTCGCGACCGGCGCAGTGGTGACGGGCGCGGCGGGCCTCTCCGGCACCGCCGCGGCGTCGCTCGACTGCCCTCGGACAGTCGACGAGTGGCGCGACAACTACCATGCGTTTCACCGATCCCGCGACGGGTTCCGACTCGACCGGAGCGACGACAGCTACGACAGCGACGTCGCATGGGAACTCCTCGGCGAGGACCACGGCGCGGACAAGGCGGTGTTGCTCGCCCGGGAGGTCGTCGCCGCGCAGGCGAACGTCGCGGCCATCCGGACCGGAGAGGGCGGCGACTGCGCGGACGCGGCCGACGAGATCAGAGAGACGGTCCAGGCGGCGATCTCGTGGCTCGACTGCTCCGACGGCGCCTGCGCGGACGGGTGGGACTACCTCGCCGCACCCGAGGAGTACGCGTACACCTACGGGTGGCGTGACGACCGCGGCGTCGACGGCGAACCGATCCTCGAGGACCTCCGGGCCTTCAACGAGGGCCGACACTGCGACGGGTGCGGGTCCGAGTACGACGGAACTGCCGAAAGCGTGTCGGACGGTGACGACCGCTGGCGCCCGCCGGACCCGCCGCGGTGGCCGCCGGCGGTCGGGGGCGACGCGAAGGAGTAGCAGAGGGTGCGGCCCGGATTTTTCGTCGTGCTGCCGCGTCTTCAGCAGTGCCGCAGTTCGTCGCGCGGTCGTTCTCCCTCTAGAGGAGACGATGGAGTCGCCGGAATACGGCTCCTACCGACCGCGAACACGTGTCATAACGAAATAGTTGCTTTACTAACGTATTTTCGAGATGACGAACGACCTAACCAGACGCGACGTGCTCCGACGCGGTGCCGCGGCGACGGGCGCGGCGACGGTCGGCGTCGCGGGGTTCAGCGGGACCGCGGCGGCGACGCTCGACTGCCCGCGGACGATAGGGTACTGGAAGAACCATCCCGGTGTCGCGGAGCAGGTCCGATCACAGATCTTAGTCGCCCGCGGGAGCAAGGCGATCGACGTCGACGAAGCGTTGTCGATTCTGAATACGCCGCCGCGGGGCGACAAGGCCCTCATCATGGCCAAACAGGTCATCGCCGCGGTCCTGAGCAAGGGCGCTATCCTGTACGAGGACGGCGCAGTCTGCAAGGAAGCAGCCTCCGACATAGACGAGGGAACGCTCGACAAGGCGATCAACTGGCTCGGATGCGTCGAATCGGAGACGGAGGGGTGGGGTTACCTCGACGACCCGGAGAACTACGACCCCGTTCGGACGTGGACGAACGACTGCGGAGACGGTGAGCCGCTCAAGGACCGACTGGGCGCGTTCAACAACGGCCGGCTCTGCGACGGTTGTGGCGGGAGCGATGGAGGAGACGGCGGTGACCAGAATCGTGAGAACGAGAGCGGTGGCGGACGCGGGCGCGGTCGAGGAAGTGGCGGCGACGGTGAGAACACCGATCGAAGCGGTGAGAGCGGGCACGGCCGCGGGGGCGGTAACGATCCCGGGAACAGCAACGAACGGGGGAGCGGTAACGGCCGTGGGAACAGCAACGGAGAGAGGAACGGTGACGGCCACTGAAACGGACGCGATCGCGGCAACGGCCGGGGCCGCGGCAACGGCCGTTAGACCGACCCGGCCACGTCGTCGGCCCTCGCCCGCGCCCGTTCGACGACCTCCGTTCGCCCGGTGAACGCGATCCGGACGCGGTCGCCCCCGTAGTCGACGGTCTCGACGCTCGCGCAGTCGTACAGCCACGAGACCAGGCTCATGGCCTCGCCGCAGTTCGGCACCGCGAGTTCACATCGCTCCGCAGGGAGTTCAGCCGCGACGCGCTCGGTCAAGACGTCCAGCCCGGTCCCCGCCAGCGCGCTAACGGCGACGGGGTCCCGCCAGTTGTCGGCGAGGACCGCGCGCCGCTCGACGAGGGCGTCGTCGTCCACCAGATCGACCTTGTTCAAGGCCGGAACGATCGTCCCCTCGACGCGCCCGTCGTGGACTCGCCGGCAGGTCTCGACTCGGTCTCGGAACCGGTCGAGCGGCGCGCTCACGTCGACCACGAGCACGACGGCGTCGGCGTGATACGTCTCGGAGAGCGTCCCGTGGAACGACTCCACGAGGTCGTGCGGGAGGTCGTCGATGAGGCCGACGGTGTCCGTGACCAGCGCGCGGCGGCCGTCGAGCGCCGCGCGCCGCGTCGTCGTCTCCAGCGTCTCGAACAGCCGGTCCTCCACGGACGCCGTCGCATCCAGGTCGTCGTGAGCCGGGTCGACCGCATCGGCCGAGAGGTCGTCGGCGAGCCGGTGCAGCAGCGTCGACTTGCCAGCGTTCGTGTACCCGGCGAGCGCGACCAGCGAGAACCCCTGCTCGCGGCGTTCCCTGCGGCGCTTCGCGGCGTCGTCCGCGAGGTCGTCCAGCTTCCGCTTCACCCGGTCGATGCGGGTCCGGACGTCGTTGAGCCGAGTCCCCTTCTCCGCGGCGAGATTGAGCGGTTCGGGGTCGCCCTCCGCCTCGACCCGGGGCAGTTCGTACCGGAGCGTCGCGAGTTCGACCTGGAGCTTCGCGCGCCGCGTCGCCGCCCGCTCGGCGAAGATGTCCAGCACGACGCGGCGGCGGTCCGCGACCCGCGTGTCCGCCGGGAGCGCCTCGACCAGTGCGGTCGACTGCCTGGGCGTGAGGTCGCCATCGACGAGGACCGCGTCCGCGCCGCGCTCGGCGACGCGGTCGCGCAGTTCCGCGACTTTCCCGTCGCCGAAGTGTGTGCCGGGATCTTCCGGGCGGCGCTGCGTCACCTCGCTGACCACCTCGTACCCCGCCGCCTCGGCGAGGCCGCGCATCTCTGTCGTGTCCGCCGGTCCGTCGTCGACGCGTTTCGCCACTATCGCTTGTCGTGTCATGGAGTATCGTTGCTGTCGCTGTCGGTTCGAGAACGGTGCGACGCCCCCGGCAACGTCAGTCGAGCGAACGGCGGCGACGAAGACGGAACCGGCGGTGCGCGGCCGCGACGCGGTCATCGAGCGACCGATCGTCGTCCGCAGGGCGGGCGCCGGTCAGAAACGGGGAGAGATGATCATCGGCCGTGGGGGACCCACGACGGCCCTCGTCAAATCCGTTGGGGAGGTATGCGATCCGTTCTCAAAGCTCCGCGTCGACGTGGTCGGCCGCCTTCAGCGCCAGCGCGGCGATGGTCAGCGTCGGGTTCAGCGCGCCGCCGGTGACGAAGGCGCTGCTGGAGGGGACCCAGAGGTTGGCGAGGTCGTGCGTCCGGAGGCGGGGGTTCACGACGCTCGCGGCCGGATCGGTGCCCATCCGCGTCGTCCCCATGTGGTGAAACGCCGGGCCGGTGTTTTCGGGCCCGACGGACCACTGGATGTCGACGCCGAGTTCCGTCAGTATCTCGCGCTGGATCTCGTTCGCGCGCTCCAGCGTCCGCTTCGTCCGCTCGTCGAGCGACCAGTGGATCTGCGGGACGGGGTTGCCGTGGTCGTCGGTGGTCGAGGGGTCGAGCGTGATACGGTTCTCCTCGCGGGGGAGCTGTCCGGCGAGCGCGCCCATCGCGACGTGGTTCCCGTACGCGCCGCGGAGGTCGTCGAGCAGGGCGTCGCCCCACTCGTCGCTCGACAGCGCCGTCTCGACGGGGGAGGGCCCGGCGTAGTTGAGGAACTCGAGCTTGAAGCTCCCAACCTCGGCGTCGGCGTCGTCGTAGAACTGGTGGGACTCGCTGGTGATGAAGCCGACGTGGTTCTGCCGGGTCGGCTCGTCGATCGTCCCGCCCATCCCGGCGAACAGGTGGTCCATGAAGTACCGGCCGACGAGGCCGCTGGAGTTCGCGAGGCCGTCGGGGTACTGCTCGGACGCGGAGAGCAGGAGCAGGCGCGGTGTCTCCACGCCCCCCGCGGCGAGGACGAACTGCCGCGCCTCCTGCCGGTGCTCGCGGCCGTCCGGCGTCGCGTAGACGGCGGCCTCGACGCGTTCGCCGTCCGCGTCGTGGACGAGCCGCTGCACCGGCGCGCGGTCGATCACGCGCGCGCCCTCGCTCTCGGCCTTGCGCACGTGGACGTCGGCGCTGTACTTCGCGCCGGAGGGGCAGACCGGCTTGCAGGTGCCGAAGCCGACGCACTCCCCGCGGCCGTCGTACGGCTCGGAGTTGCGCGCGTTGGGGACGGAGTGCATGGCGACGCCGAGTTCCTCGCAGGCCTCGGCGAACAGCGAGTCGCTGTAGGACGGGCGGAAGGCGGGCATGGGGAACGGCTCCTCGCGCGGCGGCGCGAACGGGTTGTCGTCGGCGCCGGCGACGCCGAGTTCGGCCTCCGCGTCGGCGTAGTACGGCCGCAGGTCCTCGTAGTCGATGGGCCAGTCCGCGCCGACGCCGGTCCGCGATTCGAGTTCGAAGTCCCCCTCGTGCAGGCGCATCACCATGCCCTGCCAGTGGTTCGTCGACCCGCCGACGCCTTTCACCCGGGCGCTGTTGAGGGGGTAGAACCGGTCGCCCGCGTTGCTGTAGGCGTCGCGCTCCCCGCCCATGTCCCACACGTCCAGATGGTCGTGGCCGGGTCGGATCGACCGCTCCATGCGCTCCAGTCGGTCGGCGGGGTCGAAGCGCTCGCCCGCTTCGAGGACGACCACGTCGTGGCCGCCCGCAGCGAGGCGGTGCGCGACCAGCGCGCCGGCCGGTCCCGCGCCGACGACGCAGACGTCGACGCGCTCGGAGGGAGTCCGGTCGATGCCGTCCGCGCCGGCGGACCCGCTCATCGCGGCCCCCGCTGGTACGACTCGGTGCCGCCGGGGTGGCCCTGCGGGTTCTCGATGCCGACGAGTTCGCCCCCCGTCGGCGAGGTGTACAGCGCGTAGAGCAGTTCGTTCACGACGTAGTAGCGGATCCGCTCGGCGTCGGTTCCCTCGGGGTCCGGGTCCGCCGCGTCGACTCCCATCTCGCGGAGGTGTGCGTCGCGCTCGGCGGCGTCGAGCGCGAGGAAGTTGGCGTCGCGCCACTCGCGGGCGCGGTCATCGACCGCGGCCAGCGCCTCCCGCATCGCCGCCCGGTAGCCCTCTCGATCGTCGGCGCGGCCGGCGACGTACGTCTCGACAAACTCGCGGACACCGTCGACTTCGGAGGGGTAGACGACCCGAGCGACGGCGACGAGGAGGTCGCGCTCGCGCCCCGGTGTCAGGTCGACCCCGTCGTCGGGCGCGTCGGCGAGCGAGCGCCGGAGGCCCGCCGCACCGACCCCGGCCACGACGCCGCCGGAGGCCAGCGCGGCGAGCGCGTCGCGTCGCGAAAGCTCCATGTTCACCCGGCTTAGGCATACCTAAAACTTAGGAGTTGTCGTTCGCCCCGGAGATCGACCGCGCGGCGGCCGCGCCGATCGACCTTCCTCTCTGCGGTCGACCGACGGGCGGACCACCTCAGGGCTCACGGACGCCGTGATCCAGCGTGCCGACGCCCTCGATCTCCACCTCGACGCGGTCGCCGTCCTCGACGGGGCCGACGCCCTCCGGCGTGCCGGTGGCGATAACGTCGCCCGGCTCCAGCGTCATGTACGTCGTGATCTCGGCGATCAGTTCGGGGATCGAGAAGATGAGATGCTCGATCGACGAGTCCTGGCGCGTCTCGCCGTTGACGCGCAGTTCGACGCTGGCGTCGTCGGGCACCTCGTCCGGCGTCGCGAGCACCGGCCCCATCGGCGCGGCGTTGTCGAACGCCTTCCCGCGGACCCAGTTCTGCTCCCGCCGCTGGTCGTCGCGGTTCGAGACGTCGTCGAAGCAGGTGTAGCCCGCGATGACGTCCTCCGCTTCCTCCTCGGCGACGTTCCGACACTGCTCGCCGACGACGACCGCTAGCTCAGCCTCGTGCTCGACGGTCTCTTTCCCCGCCGGCAGCGTGACGGTGTCGCCGTGGCCGGCGAGCGCGTTCGGCGGCTTCAGGAACAGCAGCGGGCGGTCCGGGACCTCCTCGTCGCGCTCTTCGGCGTGTTTCGCGTAGTTGCGGCCGATACAGACGATCTTCGTCGGCTCGCTCGGCGGCAGGACGTCGACCTCGTCCCGGTCGTACGTTTGCCCGCCGAAGGCGACGCCGTCGTCGGTCCACTCGCCGGTCCGGACGGACCCGGCCGGGTCGCGGAATCGCACGCGTTTCACGGTCCCTCCGTCGAGCGACGGGGGCTAAGAGCTTGCGGTGGCCGCACCGTGTTTTCGCGCCCCCGGTGGAAAAAATATGGTCGGCGGCGGCGAAATCCGCGACCGTAATGGACCGAGACAGTCCCCGCTCGCCGGCCGGCGGCGTCGGTCGGCGGCAGTTCCTCCGAGCGACCGCCGGCGTCGGCGCGCTCTCGCTGCTCCCGGCGACCGGCGCGCGTCGCTCCGATCGGATCGATCCGGCGATGACGCAGGGCGGCCCGACGACGACCCGGGCGTTCGAGTTCGTGTACGAGCGCGCGCGACCCGAGACGACGATACCGACGCTAATCGAACTCGACGACGAGGCGGCGCTGGACGCCGTCACCGAAGTCGACGCCGAGTTCAGGACCCTGACCGACGGCGCGGTCGCCGCGTACGCCGAACTGACCAGACAGCAGGTCGACGAGGTTCGGTCGGTCGACGGCGCCGCGACCCTGCGGTACGCCACGGGGTCGAACCCGTTCTGGATCCTCGGCGAGTACCCCGACGGCGTCTTCCCGTCGACGGACGACGCCGTCGACTTCATCGGCGTCGAGCAGGCCGCTGACGGCCTCGACCTGCTCGAACACCGGCACCCGGACCGCCTCCGCGTGCGGGCGCTCGGGCCGTCTCCCGGCGTCGCCGACGCCCTGGACGACGCGGTCCGGTCGCGGTCGGTCACGGTGGCTGAGCTGACGGCCGGCGTCCGGGACGAGGCCGCGCTCGCCGAGCGCGAGACGATCGCGTTCGTCTGTTCGATCCACGGCGACGAGCGCTCGGGTGCCGAGGCGGCGCTGCGGCTGATCGAGGACGTCCTCGAAGACGACGATGAGACGGTCGCCCCGCTGCTCGACGACCTCGCGCTCCTGTTTCTCTTCCCCAACCCGGACGGGTGGGCGTCGCGGGCGCCGTGGGCCGAACTCCGCGGGAACCCGTCCCCGTACAGCACGTTCCGCCGGGCCACGGGCAGCGGCGTCGACCCCAACCGGCAGTACCCGACCGTCGGGTACGTCAACCCGCAGTACCACCCCGCGGAGCCGGACGGGACGGACCTCGCGGACGACGGCGACGGGACGGGTCTCGTCGCGGACGGCGTCGACCCGTCGACCGGGGCTCACGGGGGCGAGGCGGCACTGGGAGCGGACCCCGACGTGGGCGAGGAGTACCGAGAGACCGTGCCGGATTCGCTCGCCGTCGTCGAGGCGCTCCGGGGCTACGAGAGCGTCTCGTACCTGTTCGACCTCCACGGGATGTACGCGTCCGAGGCGATGGTGAAGGGCCTCGTGATGAACGGCGAGCGACCGCCCGCGGAGGCCGCCGACCTGACGGCGCTGAACGAGGCGGTCGACGACGCCCTGACGGCGACGCTCGGGCCGCTGCTGGACGAGCACGCCGACGCTCTCGAACGTATTGCCGAGAACAGCGACGCGGGCGGTGCGAGCGTGCCCGAACGGGCCTACGAGTACGGCACCGTCGCCGACACCATCGGCTACACCACTTCCGGCGGGCTCGCGACCTGGGCGAGCCATCCGACGGAACTGGGCGGGCTGGGCGCGACGGCGATGGCGTTCGAGATGGCGTTCGACAACAGCTTCGAGCGGACGCGCGAGGCCTATCCCGCGCTCCTCGACCTCCACGTCACCGGGTTCCTGGAGGTGATCGCGACGGCCGCCCGACACGCAGCCGACGGCGGGAGCGCCCAGAGCGTCGACGGCGGCGGCGCGACGACGGCCTACATCGAGGCCCCGTCGCTCGCCCGGCGGGCGGACGACCTCCCCTTCGGCACCGCGGACGCCGAGCCGGAGGCTCCGGCTACCGAACTGGTCGAGCGCGAGCGGACCGTCCCGCTCGACCCCGACGGCGCGGCGACGACCTCGTTCGACCTGCCGGCCGACCTCCACTCGGTCTCCGTCAACGCCGCGCCCGCCGGCGCGACTGCCGCGGACGCCCGGCTCTACGGCCCCGATGGGACCCTCGCGCGAGCGTCGGCGGGCGGGGCCGGACTCGCGGGTGAGAACTGGGTACTCCCCGAGCCGGCCGGCGGCGAGTGGAGCCTGCAGATGTCGAACCGACGGTCGACGGTGCCCGGCGCGGTGACGGTCCGGCTCACCGGCGTCGTCGCCGACGGTCGCTCCCCCGACCCGGAGAGCGCCCTCGGCTACCGCCAGCGTCCCTACGAGGTGTCGCCGCTCGCGTTCTTCGACGCGTACGCCGACGACCTGACGAACGGCGACGTCGCCTCGCTGGCCCGCGACGATATCCGGAACGGCGGGCTCGTCGACGGCGGCGACCCCGTCGCTGACTCGCTCGTCGTGAACCACGACGAGGGCGCCGACGACGCCGAGTACGCGAGCGCGCTGGACGACTACGTCGCGGCCGGCGGCACGCTCGTCCTCACGGACGCCAGCGTGGGCCTCCTCGGCGCGCTGTCGGTCGCCGGCGCCGACGCGATCGCCCCCGATGACGTACAGGAGATAACGCGCCCCCTCGCGGCGGTCGAACGGGAGTCAGACGACCACCCGCTGCTCGCCGCGACCCGCCCCGTTCAGCGGGAACTGTGGCACTCTCCGACGCTCGGCTACCTCGTCCAGAGCCCCGTGCCGCTGTGGGGCGTCGACGCCGACGCGTTCGAGGCCGCCGGCGGCAGCGTCGCGGCCCGGAACGGTTCCGCGGCGACGATCGCCAGCCTGGGCGACGGGCGGGTCCAGGTCGTCGGCAGCCTCCTTCCCCCGGCGACCCAGGAGTACCTCCACCCGTTCGGGCTGGCCGACCACGCGGTGACCACCTTCGGACTGACAGTTCTCGCCAACGCCGTCGGCCACGAGGTGCCGTGGAGCGACGCCTGAGCCCTCGGTATCGTCCACCAAATCGCCCGAGGCGGCGACTTCGGAACGGAAGCGTTAAGTTACTTAGCCCGGAATCACCGAATGCGCTCCGTTGGTGTAGTCCGGCCAATCATTTCGGCCTTTCGAGCCGATGACCTGGGTTCAAATCCCAGACGGAGCATCTCTGTCGATGCAACCTGCGAGCGACGCGTACGGCGCAAGCGACGACTACGATAAAGGACGCCGACCGCGACCCTACCGATCCTCCGCCATCTCGCTGTATCGCTCCGCCTGCGCGTCCATCTGGCACTGGACGCAGGGCTCCTCGTCCGTGCAGCCGGGGTTCTGGTACGGGCACTGGTGAACCGGCTCGGACGACGCCGACAGCCGGCGCTTCTGCGTGCGCCACTCCGCCGCCCAGTCGTCGATGTCGCCGTTTCGGTCGGAGCTGTACACGACCGTGTCGTCGCGGGTGACGATCTTCTCGCAGACGGTGTCGGACGAGCGGGCGGCCCTGACGGCCTCGATCGCCTCCGGGATCGACCCCACCGTCTCGGTCTCGCGGGAGGTCTCGTACAGCTTCACGACGGTGATACCGCCGTCCTCCCGCAGCGCCGGTTCGGTCATTGCGGTACCGACTCGGCAGGGCGAGCAAAAAGGTACTGGTCGTAGGAGCGGGGACGGAGCGACGCGCCGCGGGCTGGCGGCGGCGGACGAAAACGGTTCGCTGGCAGTTCGGGCGTGGGGACTCGTGTCGAGAGAAAGTAAGCGAAAAGCCGGTGGCAGCCGCCGAGCGTTATTCCTCTTCTTCGGTCTCCTGGCTCTCTTTGATGTCTTCGAGGTGGTCGAGAAGGTCGTCGGTCGAGCCCGTTTCGAACTCCACTTCCCCTTCGTGAGTGTTCTGATGAACGTCGACGCCTTCCTCTTCGGAGTCTGTGTTTACTTCCTGTTGCTGTTGCTCGGACTCATCGTAGCTACCAAAACCCATGTTGTAGAAGAGTCGGTAAACACACTTAGTCTCTTCGCCCGTCTCAGTTCGGCGACGCGTCCGGGGAGCGCGGTCCGAACGTCGACGGGAATACGGGGGGCGGTGGCCCAACCGTTTCACCGGGGACGTAGTACGTACGGACCGATGGGAGACTTCAGACCGCAGGTCGACCGCGCACGTCTCGGATGGTGGCTGTTCGTCCTCGCGCTCGCCGCCGCCGCGGCGTTCATCGCCTACTCGTTCGTCGGGCTGATCGCGCTGGGCGTCTTCGGCTACTACGCCACGCGGCCGGTCTATCAGCGGCTCAAAGCGGTCATCGACAGGGACGGCCTCGCGGCGTGGCTGACGCTCCTGCTGGTGCTCGGTCCGATCCTGATCATGCTCGGGTACGCCGGTGTCCGGACGTTCCAGCAGGCGCAGGCCTGGTTCGGGTCGCCGGAGCAGGTCCCGCTGCTGGGCGCACAGTTGCAGTCGATGGCGGGGTACGAGCGCGAGACGCTGCTCGCGGCCGTCGAAAACCCCAGCGAAATCCTGCAGAACCCGCGCGAGACGGTCCCTCGGATCCTCAGGGCGGGGCGACAGGTGTTCTCCGCCGTCTTCGGAACCCTGCTGCTGCTGTCGCTCTCGGTGACGCTCTCCTTTTTCCTCCTGAAGAACGACGACGCGCTCTCCGACGGCCTGCGGGACCTGTTCGGCGGGGCCGACAGCACGGCGTACGCGTACGCCGCGGCCGTCGACAAGGACCTCGAATCCGTCTTCTTCGGGAACTTCCTGTTCGTCCTCTCCATGTCGGTCGTCGCGACTGCCGCCTACTGGGGAACGAACGTGCTTTCGCCGTCGGGGCTTCGCGTCCCCATGGTCTTCGTCCTCGGCTTTCTGACCGGCGTCGCCAGCCTGATCCCGATCGTGGTGGGGAAGGTGATCTACCTGCCGGTCGTCGCGTATCTCGGACTGCAGGCGGTGCAGGGGGGCGGCGACCACCTGCCGTTCGTCGGCGGCGCGCTCGCGGTGTACGTCCTCGTCCTCGACCTGCTGCCGCAGACGTTCCTGCAGCCGTACATCACGGGCCGCCAGCTCGACGTGTTGGTGCTGATGTTCGCCTACCTCCTCGGCCCCATCCTGTTCGGCTGGTACGGCTTCTTCTTCCTCCCGATACTGTTCGTCCTGATGCTGGAGGCGGTGCGGATCGTCCTCCCCGAACTCGTTCACGGCGAGCCGGTCAGGCCCGACCTGGAGATGGGGGAGTCCGTCGGCTCCGACCCCGACGCGGCGAGCGACGAGGCCTACGACGGCGAAGGCGACGGTTCGGAGGACGAGAGCTGACCTCGGGCGGGCCGCGGTCACCGGCCGTCGAACTGTCCCGCGCACCCGCGGCGGTCCGGGAGCGGGGCAGGATTTAGTGGCTCGACCCGGAAGGACGATCATGGACGGGAGCGACGCGGTCGGACGTTCGGGCGGGGACGAGCGGACCGTCACGCTCTCGACGGGCGACGAGGTCGAGCTTCCGCTCTTCGTGGAGTTCTCGATGGCCGGCGCCCTGTTTCCGGCGTCGTACGAGCGCCTGCGAGCGCGACTGCCGTCGGACCGGCTCTCGCCGATCCGGATCGCGCCGCGGACCGGCGTGGTGGCGTTCGCGGCGATCGAGTACCGCCGGACCGACGTGGGTCCCTACGAGGAGTTCGGCGTGATCGTCCCGGTGGCCGAAGCTGGGGAGCACGAACGGACCGGTACCGATGGAACGGCACTCAGCGGTGCGCTCTCCCGACTGGTCGACCGCTCGATCGGCGGGTACGTGTCGTACCTGCCCGTGACGACGGCGGCGTCGGTCGCGCTCGGCAGGGAGATCTGGGGGTACCCGAAGGAGGTCGCCGACGTGGAGATCCGGGCGGTCGACGGCGGCCGACGCACGACCGTGTCGGAGGGCGGCGAGCGGATCCTCTCGCTCGAAGTCGGCGCGGCGTCCGGCCGCGAGCGGAGCGCGACGCTGCACAGTTACTCGGCGCTCGACGGAGACCTCGTGCGGACCCGGGCTGACCTCTCCGGGCCCCTCGCGGTCCGGCCGCTCAGCCAGCAAGCGTCGGTGACGCTCGGCGAGCACGAGCGCGCCGACCACCTCCGGGACCTCCGTCTGCGGCGCTGGTCGGTCGGCCGGCTGTACGGGGACGACCTGTCGGCGCAGTTCTACCCCGGCGAGCGCCGGCCGCTCTGAGCGGTCAGAACGAGGGCATCACGTCCTCGGCGTAGAACTCGAGGAACCCCTCCACGTCGGGGGCGACCTGGTGGAGCGTGACGCGCTCGAAGCCGGCGTCGACGAACTCCTCGACGTTCTCGACGTGAGTGTCCGGGTCGGGGTCGGTCGGGGTGCTCCCCTCGCGGATGTCCTCGGGCTCGATCATCTCGCAGGCCTGCTCGAAGTGCTTCGGCGTCGCCAGTTCGGTGTTGAGATCGCCCGTCAGCGCCGTGGTCGGCCAGCGCTCGTAGGCGGCCTCGACGGCCTCGTCCTCCGTCTCGGCATAGGAGACGGTCATCTGGGCGTACCGGGGCCCGTCGCCGCCCGCGTCCTCGTAGGTCTCGACGACCTCCTCCTGCGGACCGACGGTGACGAGTCCGTCGCCGATCTCTGCAGCGGACTCAGCCGACTTCGGGCCGTACGCCGAGACGGGGATGTCCGGGGTCTCGTCGGGCAGGGTGTACACCCGGGCGTTCTCGACGTCGTAGTGCTTCCCGTGGTGGCTGACGTTCTCGCCCGTCCAGAGCTTCCGGATCACCTCGACGGCCTCCTCCAGCATCTCCAGGCGGACCTCGTGCTCGGCCCAGTGGTCGCCGAGGACGTGCTCGTTCAGGTTCTCGCCGGTGCCGACGCCGAGCGAGAACTCGCCGGGGAGCATCGTCGCCGCCGTCGCCGCCGCCTGCGCGACGATCGCCGGGTGGATGCGCATGATCGGCGCGGTGACGCCCGTCGCGATCGGGATGTCGTCTATCTCCTGCGCGACGCCGCCCAGCGTCCCCCAGACGAACGGGCTCTCGCCCTGCGCGCTGATCCAGGGGTGGAAGTGGTCCGAGATCGTCAGGTAGTCGAAGCCGAGTTCCTCGGCGCGGCCGGCGTACTCGACCAGTTCGTTCGGCCCGTGCAGTTCGCTCGACAGTGCGAATCCGAATTCAGGCATAGGGTATCATCCGTCCGCCGTTCCACGCGGAGCGGGTTAAGCGGCAGTTGCGTCGTCGGTTATGAAAACGCCCGGACAGGCGAAACGCCCTCGGCGGACGCGCCCGTAGGAGTCGCCGTGACCGACGACAAGGACCCGAACGAGATGGGAGACGACGGACCGGACGCGAGCGCGGACGCCGACGGGGACCCGGACTCCCTGATCGAGTCCCTGCACGCCGAACTGGCCGCGACCGCGGAGCTACCGATCGACCGGGACGCCGGCCGGTGGATCGGCGAGGCCGAGGCCGTCGCCGAGGACCTCGTCGGCGCGGCCGCGTCGGAGGCGGTCGTCGACAAGCGGGTCGGCCACGTCCGGGACCTCCTCGCCGAGGTGGAGGACACCGGGAACGAGGAGGCCGACGAGCACGTCGACGAGGCCGAGCGGCTCACCGACCGGATCCTCGGCGAGTAGCTTCCAATCGACGTTCGGCGGCGGCATCGGCGTCCTCGCCGAGGTGGCGAGTTTCATGTACCCGGCGGTCCGTCCTCGGCGTGGCGGCGACGTTCGCGATCATGTCCTCCCTCTGAGTGACGGAGGACCTCGTTTGTACTGAAGACCCCCTGCCGCCGATACTCTCGTCACGTCGGCGTTCCTCCTACCTTCCGGCCTGATTACACTCGCGTCTGACCGGACAGGAAACCTTCTTACGTGCTGTGCCAATAGTTGGCACGCGCAGCGGAGGGGGAAGCAAGCATGGAATGCGAGAACTGCCATCAGGTGAGCGACTGGATCGGCGACGACAGCCAATGGGCCCCCGTCAATTCCGGGGCGACGGTCGTCCGGGGCCTCTACGAGTGCGAGAACTGCGGACACAGGCAACGCGTTCAGTGAGCGCGGCGCGGCGGGGGCGATCCTGTTCTTTGGTATCACGGCTCGGCGGTCCGAACCGTCGGGATTTAAGCGGCGGCGGGAACGCTGTTTTGGTGTATGAAACTGCACGAGTATCAGGCGAAGCAGGTCTTCGCCGACGCCGGGATCCCGACGCCCGCATCCGAACTCGCGGAGAGCGTCGACGAGGTCCTGGCCGCTGCCGAGGAGATCGGCTACCCCGTCGCGGTGAAGGCGCAGGTACAGGTCGGCGGACGCGGCAAAGCCGGCGGCATCAAGCTCGCGGAGGACGAGGACGAGGCCCGCGAGGCCGCCGAGGACATCCTCGGGATGGACCTCAAGGGCTTCCACGTCGACCGCGTGCTGGTCGAGGAGGCCGTCGACTTCACCAACGAGCTGTACGTCGGCGTCACCATGGACCGC
Source organism: Halostella limicola (assembly GCF_003675875.1). Classification (NCBI taxonomy): domain Archaea; kingdom Methanobacteriati; phylum Methanobacteriota; class Halobacteria; order Halobacteriales; family Natronoarchaeaceae; genus Halostella; species Halostella limicola. The sequence goes on from NZ_ML014752.1 coordinate 237,502, forward strand.
GGCGAGGGCAAGCCCGTGGCGATGGTGTCGACCCGCGGCGGCGTCAACATCGAGGAGGTCGCCGAGGAGGACCCCGACGCGATCGTCCGCGAGCACGTCGACCCCGCGTTCGGCATGCACCCCTATCAGGCCCGGAAGGCCGTCTACGAGGCGGGCGTCGACCGCGCCATCGCCAATGACGTCGCGAGCGTCCTGCAGACGCTGTACACGCTCTGGGACGACAAGGACGGCGCCGACGCGGAGATCAACCCGCTGATGGTCACGGCCGACGACGAGGTCATCGCGGCCGACGCCGTGATGAACATCGACGAGGACGCGCTCTTCCGCCAGCCCGAGCTCGCGGAGATGGAAGACGAGTCCGCGGGCGGCGACGACCTCGAACAGAAGGCCGACGAGTACGGCTTCGACTACGTCCGCCTCGACGGCAACGTCGGCATCATCGGCAACGGCGCAGGCCTCGTGATGACGACGCTCGATCTGGTCGACTACTACGGCGGTTCGCCCGCCAACTTCCTCGACGTCGGCGGCGGCGCGAAGGCCGACCGCATCGCCAACGCCCTGGACATGGTGTTCTCCGACGACAACGTCGACAGCGTCGTGTTCAACATCTTCGGCGGGATCACCCGCGGCGACGAGGTCGCGAACGGCATCAACCAGGCCCTGGAGCAGTTCGACGAGATCCCCAAGCCCGTCGTCGTGCGGCTGGCGGGCACCAACTGGGAGGAGGGCCTCGAGATCCTGAACGAGGACCTCGTCACGGTCGAGGAGACTCTGGAAGACGCGGTTCAGCGTGCCGTCGAGTACGCTGAGGAGGTGGAAGCATGAGTGTTCTAGTCGACGACGACACCCGAGTCATCGTGCAGGGCATCACCGGCGGGGAGGGCAAGTTCCACGCCGAGCAGATGATCGAGTACGGCACCAACGTCGTGGCCGGCGCCGTCCCCGGCAAGGGCGGCCAGGAGGTCCACGGCGTGCCCGTCTACGACACCGTCGAGCGGGCCGCCCGCGAGGAGGACGCCGACGCGTCGGTCATCTTCGTCCCGCCGGCGTTCGCCGGCGACGCCGTCTTCGAGGCGCTCGACGCGCCGATCGACCTCGCGGTCGCCATCACCGAGGGCATCCCGACCCAGGACATGGCCCGCGTGAACAAGCGCCTCGGCGAGGTCGACACCCGTCTCATCGGGCCGAACTGCCCCGGCATCATCACGCCCGGCGAGGCGAAACTCGGCATCCTGCCCGGCAACATCTTCTCCTCGGGCAACGTCGGTCTCGTCTCCCGGTCCGGCACCCTCACCTACCAGGTCGTCGACACCCTCAACGACCGCGGCATGGGCCAGACCACCGCCATCGGCATCGGCGGCGACCCGATCATCGGCACGGACTTCGTCGACGCGCTCGAACTGTTCGAGGCCGACGAGGACACCGAGGCCGTCGTCATGTGCGGCGAGATCGGCGGCGAGGACGAGGAGGAGGCCGCGAAGTACATCGGCGAGTACATGGACACGCCGGTCGCCGGCTTCATCGCCGGCCGCACCGCGCCGCCGGGCAAGCGCATGGGCCACGCCGGCGCTATCGTCTCCGGCAGCGGCACCGGCACCGCCGAGTCGAAGATCAACGCCCTCAACGACGCGGGCGTCCCCGTCGGCGACACGCCCGAAGAGGTCGCCGACCACATCGAAGACCTGCTCTGAGCGGACGGCGCAGTTCCGCCTTTTCTACGGCGCGGTAACTCCGTTTTCGCGCGTTTCGAGGCGTTCCCCGAGAGGACAACGAGAGGGATGAGGAACGACCGGCGTCGAGAAGCAGTCGCGAGCGCCGTCAGGCGCACCCGTTCGTCGGCTCGTCGTCGCCGGTCAGACCGACGGCGAGGCTCGCGCCCCACGCTCGGATCGGCGAGGTCAGCAGGCGACCCCACGCCCTCGCTGCACGGGCGCTCGAAGACGCGGCGACCGTGGGTGCGTCCGCCGGCGCCGGGCGCTCGGTGACGGTCGTCTCGCAGTTCGGGCAGACGTACGCCGTTCGGTCGCCGTGGGAGCGGAGCCGCCAGTCGCCCTCGACGGGGCTCTCGTGGTCGCACGAGGGGCAGAACAGCGTCGCTTTTAGTCGCGGCAGTGCGTCGGCATCGGGAGTTCGGGCAGTGACGGTAGTCATTACCCGACGATAGGGGCGTGAGAGGGATAACCTTCGCGCCCCAGTGCGTTAGTCGCGCGGTAGGGGCCGCCAGCGTCGCCTCTACGGAGGCTTGGCGACGGGCGTGTCCGGGCGTGTCTGTGTCAGGAGGTTTCAACACGGCGCCTCGCGTTTCCCCGCCATGGCACGCGAGTACGACAAACTCGTCCGCGACCGGATCCCCGAGATAATCGAGGCCGACGGCGAACGCCCCCGCGTCCACGTCGCCGACGAGGACGAGTACGAGCGGCGACTGCGCGAGAAGCTCGACGAGGAGGTGCGGGAGTACCGCGAGGACGGCGGCGTCGAGGAACTGGCCGACGTGCTGGAAGCGGTCCACGCGCTCCGCGAACTGGCGGGCGTCTCGGCCGAGGAACTGGAGGCGATCCGGGTCGAGAAAGCCGAGGAACGGGGACGGTTCGAAGAGCGAATCGTCCTCGAGCGCGTGGAGTGAGCGGCGGCCGGCTACTCGACGTTGAGCGCCGGTCCGCGGTCGCCCGTCGCGCCGGCCGCCGCCGCGGCCCCGAGGGCGTACCAGAGCGCGGCGGCGACGCCGATGCCCGCCAGGATGTAGTAGCCGTACGCGACGACGACCGACGGCGGGGTGGTCGTCGCGACGGCGTAGTGGATCCACCAGACGGCCGTGTGGCGGGGCGCTTCGCTCTCGTGGATGGCGTAGACGAGCGTACCCCCGAGCGGAAGGCCCACGAGGGCCCCGCAGACGAGGCCGTGGACGGCGCGTCGACGGCGGTCCCCCGCCGCAAGAGTCCCGGCGACGTAGCCCCCGGCCGGGCCGCCGAGCAGGAGGGAGAGGACGCCGACGACGCCGAGCGGTTCGGGGAGCCTGACCGTCACCCCGATCAGGGCGAGCGCCGCTGGCGGAACGAGTCCGAGGAGGAGGGCCTCGCGGTCGAACACGCCGGACGTACGCGGGGGACCGTGTTGCGACTTTCGTTTTTCAGAACACGCGGGACAGCAGGGCCCGCAACGGGCCCAGAACGCCGCTGCGCTCGTCGCGGCTCTCGGCGTCGTCCGCTTCGGCGGCGCGACCGCCGTCGAGGTCGAAAGTGCCCTCGGACGGGGCGTCGGGCGGTACGACGCCGTGGTCGAGGGCGGTGTGGGGGTCGTCGAGTTCGATCCCGGCGATCGCGTCCGACAGTTCCTCGTCGGTCGCCTCCTCGGCGTCCGAAGGGCGGTCGGTCGCTGCATCGTCGCTTTCCGGGGACCGGCCGCGACGGTCGTGGTCGGAATCCAGCATCTCGCGGTCGGTTCAAACTCATTCGACCCGAATATTAAGACTTTATGAGTAGAGAATTAATGACGCATCAGTGAGAAAGTTCTCTCGGGAGGTTATTTGAGCCCGAGGATCGCCAATATCCGGGCTAGCAGACCCCGTTTCTCGTCGGTAGGTGACTCGTCTTTCGTCCCGTCGTCTGCCATCGACCCGGCGTCCGTCGTCGCGCCCGCTTCGTCGACGGCGCCGCCGATGACGTCCGGCCCGCCGTCGCTTCCGCCGGTCGGTCCGTCCTCGTCGGAGGGGTCGAACAGGTCCATCGCTTCGGCCGCGTCCGCGTCGGTCGTCTCTTGGTCGGCGGGCGCGTCGTCGCCGCCGTCCGTCGAGTCCGGATCGATCCAGCGGAACTCCTCGCCCTCCGAGCGGTCCGGGATGAGGAGGTTCTCGACCTCGCTCCCCGCTCCGAGCGTCTGCCCGCCGTCGGTGAACTGCTCGTGGGAGTGGCCGTCGGCGTCGGCGACGATCGACTCCGCGGACGCCCCCTCGAACTCGTCCGTCGGCGTCTCCGTCCCCGACTCGGCCTTGAGTTCCCGGAACAGATTCTCGGCGGTCGTGTCCTGGATCCCCTCGTCCAGCGTCGCCGCGCCCGCGGCGCTTTTCGTCCCCGTGTCGCGGAAGACGTAGTCGGCGCTGAGCGTCGTGTACCCCTCCCCCTCGTCCGACGTACCCCCGTGCGAAGTCGTCATATCTCCGATTGGTATATTTCTCCACCCGTTTTCGTTTAAGTCTTATGTCAATAAAGAAAAGGAACGGGTCGAGAGTCGGAGGGGAATCGCGGAGTTCCTTCGGCGGACTTTAGTCGGCTCACGCCAATCCGAGGACATGAAATTCGGCGTACTCAGCACGGCCGACATCGGTCGCACGGCGTTCGTCCCGGGAGTCAGGGAGACCGAGCACGAGGTGCTCGCGATCGCCTCCAGAGACGGCGACAGGGCCGCCGCGGTCGCGGACGTCCTCGGGATCGAGCGGTCGTACGAGGGATACGACGCGCTGCTCGCCGACGACGACCTCGACGCGGTGTACAACCCGCTGCCGAACGCCTACCACGCCGAGTGGACGCGCCGGGCGGCCGACGCGGGGCTACACGTCCTCTGCGAGAAACCCCTCGGCGTCGACGCCGCGGAGGCCCGCGAGATGGGCGAGTACTGCGACGAGCGCGGCGTTACGCTGATGGAGGGGTACATGTACCGCTACCACCCGCGGATCCGGCGGGCGATCGAGATCGCGCGGACGGAACTCGACGACGTTCGCTCGGTGACGGGGCGGTTCACGTTCCTGATGCCCGAGGGGGCGGAGGACATCCGGCTCGACCCTGACCTCGCCGGCGGGAGTCTCCGTGACGTGGGCGTGTACCCGATCCACGCCGCGCGCCAGATCCTCGGCGAGCCGTCGCGAGTGACGGGCTTCACCGCCGACACGCATGACTCCGGCGTCGACACGGAGGCCGCCGCCGTGCTGGAGTACGACGACGGCGCCACGGCGCAGGTGTCCTCCGGGTTCGACACGCCGAAGTCACAGTACGTCCGCGTCGAGGCTCCCAACGGGTGGGTCGAGGTGGAGGAGGCGTTCAACGTCGCGGGGGAGACCACCCTGCGCTACGGCGTCGACGGCCGGACCGCGACGGAGACGTTCGAGCCGGTGGACCAGTACGGCCTCGAAGTCGAGCACTTCGCGGAGTGCGTCGCGTCCGGCGACCGGCCGCTCACCGACGCCGAGTCGGGTGCGGCGACGCTCCGGGTCATTGAGGCCATCGAGGAGAGCGCGGAAACCGGCGCGGCGATCGACCTCGACTAGGCCGGCACTCACCGCCGGTCAGCGGCAGTTCTCGCAGCGCGACCCGTCCCCCTGGAACGGCCGGCCACACCGGACGCAGGGCGTCGGCGCGCGCTCCGGCGCGGACATACCGGGGATCACGTCGACGGGACTCGGCCGCGGTGCGACGTCCTGACGCCGACCGAGACGGTCGACGATCACGTCGTCGCGAAGCGCCATCAGGCCGCGCCACAGGCCGAGAAAGAGAACCGTCGGTAACACCACGAGGACCGCCGTACTGCCCAGTCTGAGGAGCAGTTCGGCGTCCATCACCGCCCGGCGAGGTTGTCCGCGCACTCGCGACAGAAGGTGTAGCGCCCCTCGTTGACCGCCCCGCAGGTCCGGCAGGCGACCGCGTCGCTCGCGCTCTCCGCGGCGCCCGTCGCGGCGAGAGCCGACAGGCCGTTCCCGGACGAGACGTTTCGCGGCGGGTCGGACAGCCGCGGCTCCGTCGGTCCGTCGTCGCGGACGTACTCGAGAGCGAGCAGCGGCACGAGTACCGAGAGCGGTACCAGCAGTATTACCCCGACGTAGAGAACGGCGTGTACGAGGGTGTCCATGAGATACCGTAGCAAATCCTCGCACTTAGTTGATACGGCCGATCTCACGTCGTCGGCCATCGGAGAGGTTCGACACCAGAGCGCGGAATCGCTTCAGCCGACAGTCTCAGCCGATCAGTCCCAGGCCGACCACGGTTGCGGCGGTGGCGAACACGCCGAGCGCGAACAGCGCGTAGTTGGCGATCGGGCTCTTCGCGGTCGTCACGCCGAAGGAGTAGCTGCGGCCGGAGAGCGGCCAGAACGGGCGGATCCCCATCGGCGTCAGCACGTCGCCGAGGAGGTGAGCGAGCACGGAGAGCGCCCCGACGGCGAAGCCGAACGCTGCGAGGTCCACCCCGACGGTCGGGCCGAGGACGGGAGCGAGCGCGGAGCCCGCGGCGCCGAACGCGGCGCCGAACAGGCCGGCGAAGAGAAACGAGTGCGTGGGGCCGCGGTGCGAGACGAACGGTAACCGGTGGTCGCAGTCGGGGAACGTCGCGGTCCCCACCATCACCGCCCCGCCCAGGTACGCGGCGACGACGTGGCCCTCCCGGACGAGGGCCGCGCCGACGGGCGCGTACACCAGCAGGGCGAGTCCGTAGTGGCCGAGTTGATACACGCCGCCCGGTTGGGTCCGGAGGCTCCCAAAGCTGTCGGTCCGCGGCGAACGAAACCATCATTATCGATGGCGGGGTTCGACCCCGTATGGCGGACGACATCGAGGCCATGACGCGGTTCCCGGTACCGGACGTCGAGGACCTGCCCGAGGACCTGCGGGAGCGCATCGACGCGGAGACGGAGGAGGCGGGGTTCACGCCCAACGTCTTCCTCGCGTACGCGTACCGACCCTCGCACTTCCGGGCGTTCTTCCAGTACTACGACGCGCTCGTCGAGGAGAGCGAGCTGACCCGCGCGGAGATCGAGATGATCATCGTCGCGGTCAGCGGCGTCAACGACTGCTACTACTGCAACGTCGCCCACGGCGCACTGGCCCGCATCTACGCGGATGACCCGCTGCTGGCGGACCAGCTCGTCTCGAACTACCGGAACGCCGACGTCAGCGAGCGCCACCGCCGGATGCTCGACCTCGCGGTGAAGCTCACCGAGAACCAGGCCGAAGTGGACGAGTCCGACTTCGAGCGCCTGCGGGAGGTCGGCTTCGATGACCGGGCGATCTGGGACATCGGGAGCGTCGCCGCGTTCTTCAACCTCTCGAACCGAATGGCCCAGCTCGCAGACATGCGCCCGAACGAGGAGTTCCACGCAATGGGGCGGTAGGGGCCTCGTCCGGACGCGATTTCGGTGATACTGTCCGGTCCTTGCTGCGATCGAACGCCGTATTAAATTAATCAAGGAGTGTCGAAAAGGGTTTAGGGGGACCGATACAACGAGGTGATATGCACGAACTCGACGAAACCGACCTGGGAATCCTGCGACTCCTCGTCGCGGACGCTCGCCGCCCGTACAGCGAGATCGCCGACCAGGTCGACGTGTCCCCGCCGACCGTGTCCGACCGCGTCGAACGGTTAGAGGAGATGGGTATCATCGAGCGCTTCACCCTCGACATCGACCGGTCGATGCTGTCCGACGGCGTCTCCGTGCTCATCGACGTCGACCTCCGCCCGGGCGCGGTCGGCGACATCAAGCACCGCCTCGCCGAACTGGACCAGGTCGAGCACGTGTTCGCCACCGCGGACGCGAGCGTTGTCGTGCAGGCGACCGTCCGCGAGGACGAGGTTCAGGCGATGCTCGCCGAGGCCATCGACATGGAGAAGGTCATCGAGTACGACGTCCGCCTGCTCGCGGACTCGTTCTGGAACCCCGAGGTGAACGGCGCCGAGTTCGCCCCCGACTGCGACGAGTGCGGCAACACCGTCACCAGCGAGGGCGAGTCGGTCCGAATCGACGGCCAGCTCCACCACTTCTGTTGCTCCACCTGTCGGAGCAACTTCGAGGAGCGCTACGAGAAACTGAAGGAATCGGCGTAACGGTCGTCTCGGCGTCCGACCCGGCCCTCCGCTTTTTCACGTTGCCTTTGCACCAGTGAAGAGTACCGAAAGGGTAGTTCTCTCGCCATTGTGATTTAGAATCCAAGAAACTCCCAGGGGAGATCCTTAGTCTGTAAGGGGAAACCCGCATGAACGTGGACCCCGTATATAGATCCGATGAGAGAGTCCCACGTCCGCATCGCGGGCATGAGCTGCGCCAACTGCTCCGAGACGGTGTCCGAGGCCGTCGAGAAGCTCGAAGGCGTGGAGTCCGCGAGCGTCAACTACGCGACCGACGAGGGGACCGTCCGGTACGACCCCGACGTCGCGTCGCTGGCCGAGGTGTACGACGCTATCGAGCGCGCGGGTTACGACCCGGAGCGCCGGTCGGTGACTGTCGGCATCACCGGGATGACCTGCGCGAACTGCGCCGAGACGAACGAGGACGCGCTGGAGTCGGTCCCCGGGGTTATCTCCGCGTCGGTCAACTACGCGACCGACGAGGGGACCGTCGAGTACAACCCCGAAGACGTCTCGCTCGACCGGCTGTACGACGCCATCGAGGACGCCGGCTACGAGCCGGTTCGCGAGACCGACGACGGGAGCGGCGACGGGGAGCGCGACAGCGCGCGCGACGGGGAGATCCGTCGACTCCGCCGGTTGACGCTGTTCGGGGCCGTCCTCGCGCTCCCGATGACAGCGTACATGGCCGGCGAGATCTTCCTCGGCGGGATGCCCGAGACGGTCCTCGGCGTGCCGTTCGGCTGGATCGCCTTCCTGCTGACGACGCCGGTGCAGGTCGTGCTCGGCAAGGAGTTCTACGTCAACTCCTACCGGGCCCTGGTGCGGAACGGCCGGGCGAACATGGACGTGCTGATCGCGCTGGGCTCGTCGACGGCGTACGTCTACAGCCTTGCCGTCCTGCTCGACCTGTTCCCGGGCGGGCTCTACTTCGAGACGGCCGCGCTCATCCTCGTGTTCATCACGATGGGCAACTGGCTGGAGGCCCGGTCGAAGGGCCAGGCCAGCGACGCGCTCCGGCAGTTGCTCGAACTGCAGGCCGACACCGCGACCGTCGTTGACGACGACGGCACCGAGCGCGAGGTGCCGGTTGAGGACGTGGAGGAGGGCGACCTCCTGCGCGTCCGTCCCGGCGAGAAGGTCCCGACCGACGGCGTGGTCGTCGACGGCGAGAGCGCGGTCGACGAGTCGATGGTCACCGGCGAGTCCGTCCCCGTCGAGAAGAGCGAGGGCGACGAGGTCGTCGGCGCGACGATCAACGAGAACGGCGTGCTGACGGTTCGCGCGACGAAGGTGGGCGAGGAGACGGCGCTCCAGCAGATCGTCTCGCTCGTGAAGGACGCCCAGTCGCGCCAGCCCGAGATCCAGAACGTCGCGGACCGCATCAGCGCCTACTTCGTGCCGGCGGTCATCGGCAACGCCGTCCTCTGGGCGGTGCTGTGGGGGCTGTTCCCCGAGACGCTGGCCGGGTTCGTGAACGCGTTCCCCCACTGGGGGCTGGTCGGCGGTGGTCCCGACGTGGTCGGCGGCTCCGTCTCCGTCTTCGAGTTCTCCGTCGTCGTGTTCGCCAGCGCCGTCCTCATCGCCTGCCCCTGCGCGCTCGGGCTCGCGACGCCGGCCGCGACGATGGTCGGCACCGCCATCGGCGCGCAGAACGGCGTCCTGTTCAAGGGCGGCGACGTGCTGGAGCGGGTGAAAGACGTCGACACCGTCGTCTTCGACAAGACGGGCACCCTGACCGAGGGCGAGATGGAGCTGACGGACGTGGAGGTCGTCGCCGCGTCGCCGGACGGCGGTGACGTAGCCGCTGACGGAGGGGCGGTCACCGCCGACCGCGACCTCACCCCCGACCGCGTCCTCGAACTCGCGGCGACCGCCGAGCGCGCCAGCGAGCACCCGCTGGGCGAGGCGGTCGTCGAGGGCGCTCGGGAGCGCGGCGTCGAGGTTCCCGAGGCCGAGGAGTTCGAGAACGTCCCCGGTCACGGCGTGGTCGCCGAGACCGACGCCGGCACCGTCCTCGTCGGGAACCGTCGCCTGCTCGAGCGCAACGACGTCGACTGGTCCCCCGCTCGGGAGGCGACCGAGCGCCTCGAGTCCGAGGGGAAGACGGCGATGCTCGTCGCGCTGAACGGCCGCGTCGTCGGCGTCCTCGCGACCGCGGACGCGCTCAAGGAGACCAGCGCCGACGCCGTCGCTCAGTTGCGCGAGCGCGGCCTCGACGTGATGCTGATCACCGGTGACAACGAGCGGACCGCCCGCGCCGTTGCCGAGCAGGTGGGCATCGACCCCGGAAACGTCCGCGCGGAGGTGCTGCCGGAGGACAAGGCCGCCGCGGTCGACGACATCCAGGCCGACGGCAGCCGCGCGATGATGGTCGGCGACGGCGTCAACGACGCGCCCGCGCTCGCGACGGCCTCGGTCGGCGTCGCGCTCGGCAGCGGCACGGACGTCGCCATCGAAGCCGGCGACGTCACGCTGATGCGGGACGACCCCGCCGACGTGCTGAAGGCCATCCGCGTCTCCGAGGGGACGCTCCGGAAGATAAAGCAGAACCTCGTCTGGGCGCTGGGCTACAACACGGCGCTCATCCCGCTTGCCTCGCTCGGCCTGCTGCAGCCGGTCTTCGCGGCCGGGGCGATGGCGATCTCCAGCGTGAGCGTCCTCACGAACAGCCTGCTGTTCAAGCGGTTCGACCCCTAACCGCAACTATTCTAAGGGGACGCGCCCCACTGTTACCCATGGCGATCGAACTCGAAGTCGAGGGGATGACGTGTCAGGGTTGCGAGGAAGTCGTCGAGAAGGCGCTGGAGATGGCCGACGGCGCCGAGGAGGCCTCGGCTGACCGGTACGAGAGCGTCGCCGAGATCGAGGGCGACGCCGACCCCGAGACGCTCGTCTCGAAGGTCGAGATGGCCGGCTACGAGGCGTCGACGTAGGCGACTGTCGCTTCCCGTTCTCCGTGCGCTCGCCCGCCAGCGGCGGGTCCGGCGCCGCCTGTCCCCGGCACTGCCCGATCCCACCAGTGGCTCCGCCCGCTGCGGCCCCCGGCAGGCCGGCGCGTTCCGTGGTCAGCACACACCGCGACCCGGCCACGGCGAAGATGATACGGCGGCAGACGCCGTCAGACAATCATTCTGACCGGTTCGCGGGGTGATAGTAGCCGCTACTTTTCCCTGTCTGGACCGTAGCGGCGCCGATGACTGATCAGACCTCGCTCGACCGCCGTCGGTTCGTTCGACTCGCCGGAAGCGCCGCCTCGCTCGCGCTCGTCGCCGGGTGCGGCGGCCCCGGAGAGAGCGGAAACGGTACCGACGCCGGCGCGCAAACCGAGGCGGGACCCGACGAGGGGGCGGGGGGCGGCGGCCAGGGCGGCGGCTCCCGCGAGGGCGAGGAGGGCAGCCAGCAGGTCGAGGAATGGCTCTCCGAGACGGACAACTACAGCGGCGTCGTCGACCAGACCGACGTGAACCGGGCGACCGTCGCGGTCGGCGCGCCGGGCAACGGCGGTAACAACGTGTTCGACCCGGTGGCGATCCGGATCTCGCCGGGAATGACGGTGCGCTGGACATGGACCGGCGACGGCACGCACAACGTGGTCGAGCGGGACGAGACGTTCAAGAGCGGGTCGCCGACCGGCGACGCCGACGAGGTCTACGAGTTCGACTTCGAGGAAGAGGGCACCTACCTCTACTACTGCGAACGCCACGAGGGCAGAGGGATGAAGGGAGCGATCGTCGTCGGAGAAGGTAGCGGAACCGGCGACGGGAACGGGTCCGGCGACGGCAACGAGACCGACGGCGGCAACGAAAGCGACGACGCCCAGACGGAAAGCGAGGGGACCGGCTACGACGACGGGAACGGGTCCTGAGTCGCCTCAGCGGGAGAGATGTGACCGCCACACAGCCCGGCGTTTTTGACCGTAGAGACTCAACAGTATAACATGGGTAACGACCCGCTCGACAGACGACAGTTTCTTCAGGCGACGAGCGCAGCGGCAACTACCGCGCTGCTCGCGGGGTGCGGCGACGGCGGGGGCGGCGACGGCGACGGAGGTGGCGGCGACGGCGGGGGCGGCGAAGACGGAGGCATGGACGATACGGAAACGGAGACGGAAACGGAGACGGAGACGGACGGCGGCGGCAACGAGACCGACGGCGGCGGGGGCGGCAACGCGGAGGTCGACGAGTTCCTCTCCGACACCAGTAACTACGACAGCATACAGGACGAGACGGGCAGCAGCGAGGTGAGCGTCGCGGTCGGCGCGGAGGGCAACGACGGCAACTTCGCGTTCGAGCCCGCCGCGATCGAGGTGGACGCCGGCACCGACGTCGTCTGGGAGTGGACCGGACAGGGCGGCCAGCACAACGTCGTCGATGAGGACGGCGAGTTCGAGAGCGAACTCACCGAGGAGGAGGGGTTCACGTTCACGCACACCTTCGAGGAAGCGGGGACGTACCTCTACGCCTGCACCCCGCACCGGAGCCTCGGCATGAAGGGCGCCGTCGTCGTCTCCGAGTGAGTGGGCCGGAGCACCGACGGTCGACGCAGTAACCGGGCCGCCCGCGGCGGCCGCCGTCCGCTGGATTCGCGGAAACCGCGGCCGTTTTAATCGCCACCGGCGTACCGGGGTGCGTGGAGAACGTAACAGACCGCACGCGGAACCCGTTCGGCATGTCGCCGCCGTGCGAGACGCCCTGCTCGGCGGACCACGACGCGGTCCACGGCTACGGCGACGCCAACGCCGACTTCCACGCGATCGGCGACCATCCCGGCGCTCACGGCGGTCGGTCGACCGGCGTTCCCTTCACGGGGACCGACGGCGCCCGACGCATCCAGTCGGCGCTCCACGAGGTCGGCCTCCTCGCCGACCCGTACGCCGACGAACCGACCGCGGAGAACCTCTTCTGCAGTTACCTGCACACGTGCTGCGCGCCCGAGGGCGAGACGCCGGACCGCGAGTCCTACGCCCGGCTCGAACGCTTCTTCGACGCCGAGTTCCGGGCGATCAACGCCCACGTCCTGCTTCCGGTCGGCGAGCGAGCCACGGCGCACGTCCTGCAGGAGCACACCGCACAGGCGCACAAGTTGGAGCTCGATATGCCGTCCCTACACGCGACCGAGGTCCGGGGACGGGGCTACCTCGTCGTCCCCGTGCGCGACCCCGAGGAGTGGACCGACACGGATCGGGAGCGCCTCGTCGGTCGGCTGAACGCCATCCTCGACTCCGACTACCGGCAGGAGAGCGACCTCGGCCGGTTCCTCCCCGGCGACGAACCGTACCGAGTCCGGTGACCGGAGGTCGGCGTGGCCGCGACCGCTCCGCTTCCGCGGGACTACCGCCGTGGCTGCCGAAACCGCCAGAGACAAGCGATCGCCGGTAGTGCCATCGCGCATGCGCCGCCTTCGCGGGCGCCCGCTCGGCGCCTGGTTCGTCCTCGCGACGGGCATCGTTCTCGGCGTTCGCACCCTCTACCTGATGCGCCTCGGCCGCGCCGACTGGTTCGCGATGAACTTCAAGGTGTACTACCACGCCGCCGAGGCCGCGATGGCCGGCGGCGACTTCTACGCCGCGACGCCGCCGGACTGGCCCGCCTACCGCTACCTCTACCCGCCGGTGTCGATACTGGCGTTCTACCCGTTCGCGCTCCCCGAGACGTGGGTCCCCGGCTACGCCGTCCACACGCTGCTCGCCGCGGCGGCAGCCGTCGCCGGCGGCGTCCTGCTCTGTCGGTACGTGGAACGCGCGGGCCGCTCGCTGTCGAGGGTCGACTACGCGCTCGTCGCCGGCTTTCTCCTGCTGTCGATCCACTCGGCGCCGACGCTGTTCTACGGGAACGTCAACGTCCACCTGGCGGCGCTCACCGTCCTCGGGTTCGTCGCGCTCGACCGGGACCGGGAGGCGCTCGCGGGCGCCGCGATCGCGCTGGTCGCCTTCTTCAAGGTGTTCCCCGCGCTGTTCGGCGTCTGGTTCCTCCGCCGCCGGGCCTGGCGCGCCGTCGGGAGCGCGTTGGCGACCGGCGGCGGCCTGCTCGCGCTCGGTGTCCCCCTCTACGGCGTCGAGACGACCCGCACGTACGTCACCGAGGCGCTGCTTCCCCGGAACCGCGCCGACCAGTTCGCCGGCGGCCTCGACCCGAACAGCGCCTACCTCACGCTCCGGCGGCCGCTCTCCGTGCTCTTCCCCGAGATGGACCCGACGCTGCTGGTCGCGCTCCCGTTCGTCCTGCTCGCGCCGGTCGTCGCGTACCTCTACACGGGCGTCGAGGACCGGACGGACCGCCTCGTCGCCGTTCACGGCACCGTGACGGCGACGCTGCTGGTGCTTCCCTCCTACTTCATCTACTACGTCTACCTGTTCTTCCCGCTCGTGGCCCTGCTCTACCTCATGGACGCGAGCCGCGCCCGGACGCTGTTCGTCGCCGGCGCGGCCGTCGCGAACCTGTCGTTCACGCTCAACAACGCCGAGAACGTGGTCCGCCTCCTCCCGGAAGTGGTCCGGCCGACGCTGTTCGCTGCCGTCCGGCCGACGTTCACGCTCGCGTCCCCCATCGAGTACGGAATGGCACTGATGCTCGGGGCGTGCGTGCTCCACCGGGCGACCAGAGAGGCAGAGGCGGTCAGAACAGACGCTTCAGCCGCGGCGTGACGAACGCGTTGAAAAGCAGCGTGACGACCGCGCCCAGCGGCAGGAGGCCGAACGCGACCACCGTCAGGACCGGCCGGTCGATCCCGCCCGCGTTGGCCCCGAGCCCGGTCAGTGGCGCGAGGACGGCAGCGACGTAGAGGTACGTCGGCTGCCAGGCGAACGCCTTCCGCGTCGTCCGCACCACGACGATGAAGATGGCGGGCATGAGCACCGCGCCGATGGCTATCAGCACGCCCGGCCCCGGCGCGGACCCGATGAGCACCGTCGTCCGGACGAACTCGAACACGGGTACGAGGCCGTAGTCGGCGGCGAGCAGCGCTTCCCGCAGCGCCGCGGCGTCGGTCCCGCTCGCACGTACCTGCGCAGCCAGTTCCCGGAGCGCGTCGAGGTTCTCCCGGGCGTACATGCCGACCCCGACGGCGTAGACGAGCGTCGTCAGGAAGACGAGCGGCCACCCGTAGTTGATAGACCGCAGTCGATCGATAAGCCCCGGTCCGTCGGCCGTCGACGTCGCGCCGTCGTCGCTCTCCGCTCCCGATCCGGTCGCGGCGTCCGCCGCGGAGCCCGTTCCGGCGCCGGACGCGCTCGTCGTCCCGGTCCGCGTCGACGCGGTGGTGCCCGTCCGCGTCCCGGTAGTCGCACTCGACGACGTTCCGGCCCCGGTAGCGGTCCCGCTCGCGCTCGTACTCGTCGTCGATCCGCCGGAGCCCCGCCCGGTTCCGCCGGTTCCGCCGGTTCCGGTCGAGGCCCCGGTCGTACCGGTGGCTCCAGCGGTCCCCGTCGCCGACGTCGTCCGCGTCGACGACCCGTCGGTAGTCCCGCTTCCCGAAGCGCCGGCGGTCGTTCCGCTCGTCGCGCTCGACGCGCTCGATGCGCCGCCGGTCGCCGCCGATCCGTCGCTCGCACTCCCGTCGGAGTCCGCGGGCTTCCACTGGTCGGCGCTCGGCAGGCCCTCGAGGCGCTTCGCGACGTAGTCCTTGTGCCCCAGGCGGTCGTACGCCTTCCGCTCGACCGGGTCCTTCAGGGTGTCGTACCCCTTCTTGAGGGCGGTGAACTGCGCGGGGGCGCGCGGGTCGTCGTTCAGGTCCGGGTGCACCTCCTGGACCTTGTCCCGGAACGCGTCCTTGATCTCGTCCTGGGAGGCGTCCTCGGAGACCCCGAGAAGATCGTAGAAGTCATACGCCATAGATACTGTTCGTTCCGAGAACACGCATCCGGCACTTATATTTTCATTGCAAAAATTCCAGCTCTCGCTAGAAGTCAGTAAGTGTCGCCTGCCCCGACGGCGCCTCGTCGCCCCCGGTCTCGTCGTCCGAGAGTGCCGTCTCCGAGTCGGCGTCTTCCGCCGAATTGCCGTCGTCGGACACCGATCCCTCGCCGTCATCCCCCCAGCCGTCGAGGCTCGTCTGGTCCGCCGCCGCGAAGCTGAGGTTCGAGACGCGGACGCCGACCTTCCGCACGGGGGCGTCCGCGAACTCCTCCAGCAGGTCGAGCGCCACCTCCTCGACGAGGTCCGGTTCGTCGACGGGGCCTGGGAGCGAGCGCGCCCGCGTATTCACGTCGAACGGCGGCGTCACCGCCTTGATGCCGATCGTGCGGTACATCGCGCCCTCCCGCCGGGCGCGGTCGGCGACGGCGGTCGCGAGGGTCCGCACCTGTTCCCGTTTCGGCTCCGCCTCCGCGACGGGGTTCGCGAACGCGGACTCCCGCGAGAGGCTCTTCGGCCGCCCCTTCGGGGTCACCTCGCGGTCGTCCTCACCGCGGGCGCGCTCGTACAGCTCCCGGCCGCGACTGTCAAACGCCGCCTCCAGCTCTCCGGGGTCCGCGTCCGCCACGTCGCCCGCGGTCTCCAGACCCATCTCCCGGAGTTCGCGCGCCGTGACGGGGCCGACGCCGTGTATCTCTTCGACGTCGAGCGGCGCGAGGAAGTCCCGTACCTCGTCCGGTTCCACCACGACCAGCCCGTCCGGCTTCTCCCGGTCGCTCGCCACCTTCGCGGTACTCATGTTCGGCGCGACGCCCACGCTCGCGACCACGCCGACCTCCCGCTCGATTCGGTTTTTCACGTGTCTGGCGAACCCCTCGGCCACCTCCCAGGCGGTCCGGTCCGTCACGTCCAGGTACGCCTCGTCGATGCTCACCTCCCGAACGGTGTCGGCGCACTCGTGGAGGATCTCCTTCACCCCCCCGCTGACCGATTCGTAGAAGTCCATGTCGACCGGCCGGTAGTGGCCCGCCTCGTCGACGTTCTGGTCTGGATCGTCGCGCGCTGCGACCTTCCGCGGGAGCCTGTCCAGCGCCGTCGAGATGGCCTGTGCGCTCTCGACGCCGTACTCCCGGGCCTCGTAGCTCGCCGTGGCGACCGCCCCGACGTCGTCGCCCGGCTCGTACCCCATCCCCACGACGACGGGCTCGCCGCGCAGTTCCGGCTCGCGCAGCCGCTCGCAGGACGCGTAGAAGCAGTCCATGTCGACGTGGAGGACTATCCGGTCCCGCTCCTCCGCGTCGGGCGCGCCCGGCAGCCGCGGCCCGCCGCTGTCGGCCATGTCACGCGATTGGGAGTCGAGGGTATTAATCACTTGTTCGCCGGTGCCACTGTTTTTGCGCCCGCGGTCGGATCGCTACCTATGCCCGACCCGGACCTCGACCGATTCGAGTCGCGCCGCTCGACCGCCTACGCCCCGAACGGTCTCGTCGCGACGAGCCAGCCCCTCGCGGCGCAGGCCGGCGTGGAGACGCTCCGCGACGGCGGCAACGCGTTCGACGCCGCCGTCGCCACCGCGGCCGCCCTCAACGTCGTCGAACCGACGAGCACGGGGCTCGGCGGCGACGTGTTCGCGCTCTACCGCACCGCCGACGGCGAAGTCGGTGGGATGCGCAGCTGCGGCGGCGCGCCGGCGGACGCGACTATCGAGAACGTCAGCGAGGCCGTCGCCGACGAGCAGGACGTCGATCCCGAGGACGCGACGATGCCCGACCTCGGGCCGCACACGGTGACCGTTCCCGGCACGGCGCGCGGCTGGGAGGCAACCTTGGAGGAACTCGGGACCATCGACCTCGACGAAGCGCTCCAGCCGGCGATCCGCTACGCTACGGACGGCTATCCCGTTACCGAGGTCATCGCCCATCACTGGTCCGGCGCGGAGGACCTGTTCGACGACGACAACGCCCGCGCGGCGTACCTCTTCGACGGCGAGACACCGGACGTCGGCCAGACCGTCCGCCTCCCGGAACTCGGCCGGTCGATGGAACTCATCGCCGAGGAGGGCGCCGACGTCGTCTACGAGGGCGAGATAGCGGACGCCATCGTAGACGAGGTACAGGCGAAAGGGGGCTTCCTCTCGCGCGACGACCTCGCTACCTTCGAACCCGAGTTCGTCGATCCCGTCAGCACGACGTACAACGGTGCCGAGGTCTACGAACTCCCGCCGAACAACCAGGGGTTGATCGCCCTCGAAGCGCTGAACATCGCCGAGGAGCTCGGCGCCGGCGACTACCCCCTCGACTCGCCCGAACGCGTCCACTACTTCACCGAAGCGCTGAAGCTCGCCTTCCACGACGGACACCGCTACATCACCGATCCCGATTACGAGGAGATCCCGCCGCTCGCGAGCAAGGAGTACGCCGCGGAACGCGCCGAGGCCGTCGGGGAGGAAGCCCTGGATGACGTCGACGTCGGCCTGCCGAACGCGAACGCCGAGGACGCCGACACCGTCCTGCTCACCGTCGCGGACGCCGAGGGGAACCTCGTCTCGTACATCAACTCCCGGTTCGCCGGCTTCGGCAGCGGCCTCGTCGCCGGCGACTCCGGCATCGCGCTCCAGAACCGCGGCGCGTCGTTCTCGCTCGACCCCGACCACCCGAACCGCCTCGAACCCGGGAAGCGCCCCTTCCACACGCTCGTCCCCACGATCGCGAAGTTCGGCGCGGACGACTGGGCCGCGTTCGGCGTCATGGGCGGGTACATGCAACCGCAGGGGCACGTGCAGATCATCTCGAACCTCGTCGACTACGATCTCCCGCTCCAGGCCGCGCTCGACCGACCGCGCTTCCGCTACCGGGAGAACGGTCAGTCCGGGATCGAGGAGCGCCTGACCGACACGGTCCCATCGAAGCTCGCGCGCAAGGGCCACGACGTCGCCGTCCTCCCGCCGGCGCTGTTCGGCGGTGCGCAGATCGTGCGGAACCGGGGCGGCACGCTCTCCGGCGCGACCGAACCCCGAAAAGACGGCGTCGCGATCGGGTTCTGAGCCCGGGAGACTGTTGGCACTCGTCGCTCTCGCTGGTGCTGTGCGTAAATAGTGACACCCCCAGCAGCCCGCTGGCTGCTGAGGGTGCAAGTATGAATGGCAGGCGGCGAACCGGATTTTCCAGAGGGTCGCCCACTCCAGTACTCGCCGGAACGCTGGCGGGCTTAACGTCCGTGTTCGGGATGGGTACGGGTGTTTCCCCGCCGCGATGGCCGCCTTAACGCCGACTCGCGGAATCGAACCGCGA